>DASTEU010000303.1:0-9813 GCA_035709325.1 Candidatus Limnocylindrales bacterium
GTGGATCCGCCGGACGACCTCGGGCTGGCTCAGGTTCCAGACCTCGGGCGGGTCGCCGAACTGGAGCCCGGCCGCGAAGAGCATCGTGCCCATCGCGCCGTCGGCGAGGATCGGGCCGTCACCCTCGAGCAGCGCCCGCCAACGGGCGTTCGCGTCGCCGTCGACGGTTCGGCGACCGGGTGGCGATCCCGGCGGCGAGCCGGTCGGTCCCGGGCCGGTGGAGGGTCGAACACCTCGACGGCGGGTTCGGGGTGTCGGTTCGGAGCGTTCCACCGCGTGATGGTACGGTCTCCGCCATGAAGGCCACCTGCCCCCACGTCGTCGGTGTCGAGCGCTTCGGTCCAGCGGCCGACGGCTGCGAGACCTGCCTCGAGGTCGGCGGCACGTGGGTCCACCTCCGCCAGTGCCTCGCCTGCGGCCGGACCGGCTGCTGCGACTCGAGCCCGAACCGCCACGCGTCGGCCCACGTCGCCGCGACCGGCCACCAGGTCGTCCGTTCGCTCGAGCCGGGCGAGGACTGGAGCTGGTGTTATGCCTGCGAGCGAACCCTCCGCCGCGAGGCCGACGGGACGTGGAGCGAGGTCGACACGTTCTTCGAGACCGGCCTCTGGTACGCTCAGCAGCGGGCCGGCGACGGCGGCACGATCGAACCGGGATCGGACGAGACGACCGACGACGGCTTTCCGCTCGGCCTGTGGGCGGCGACGTACCGGGCACGCCGGAGCGAAGGCGCGATCGATCCTGAGCAGGCCGCCGCGCTCGAGACGATCCCCGGCTGGCGGTGGTGACCGGCTGAGCCCTGGGACCGCGGGCGCCGGTCCGCAAAGCCACCAGCCGGCCATCGGGCGGGGCCCCCGGGGACACCCGAACGGGGGGTGCGATGCGGGGACATTTGTCCCATGGGTGGTAGGCGGATCGAGCCATACGCTGGCGCGACCGTCCGATGGGGGTTGCGCGAGGTCGTATCGAGGTGTTCGGCTCCCGGCCGCGAGGGATGCGGCGACCGCTGCTGCTCGTCCTGGTCTTCGGCGCGTTCCTCGCGATCGTCGGAATCACGGCAACCGCGCAGGCGGCGATCGCTTCGCTTCACCTCTCGACGGGCACGATCAACGCCGTCGTGTCGAGCGACGCGGCAACGGTCCGGGCGCTGCTCAACGACAGCGTCACCCTCGCCGACCTGGAACCGGGACGCGGCCCGGCGCCGACGGCACCGCGCACCCTGGAGTCCCGGCTCGCCGCCCTGACGAGGCCCGGCGAGATCGTCCGGGTCGAGCTGCGGCGGCTCGACGGCACGATCGTGGCCGCGAGCGAGGCCGGGCTCGCCGGCACCACGACGCGCTCCACCGCTGCCGCCGCACGAGCCGCCGACGGTGCGACCGGTGCGGCGATCCTGGCCGCCGTCGAGGCCGGCGCAGCGGGACCGATCGCGGCACCGAGCGTGCTCGAGGAGTTCATGCCGGTCACGGTCGACGGCCGCGTCCGGGCGATCGTCGGCGTCTGGCGCGACGCCGAACCGATCCTCGCCCGGCTCGAGGGGATCCGGCGCGACGTCGTCGGGATCGCCCTGTCGGCCGCTGCGGTCGTCTCGCTCCTGCTCTACCTGATCTTCCGCGCCGCCCAGGGACGGCTGACCCGACAGACAGCCGCGCTCGTCGAGGCCGGCCGGCGCGACGCCCTCACCGGCACCCTCAACCACGGCGCGCTCGTCGGCGACCTCGCCCAGGCCATCGAGCGCTCGCGGACGGCCGGTACGCCGCTCGGCGTCGCTCTCGTCGACGTCGACAACTTCCGGCTCCTCAACGAGAACCACGGCCACGAGGCCGGCGACTCGGCGCTCCTGACCGTCGTGGACGAGTTGTCCCGGGCCCTGCCCGAGACCGTCGTCATGGGCCGCTACGGCCCTGACGAGTTCCTCGTGATCGCGCCGAACGATGCGATCGCCGAGCTGGAGCCGGCCCTCGCCCGCCTCCGGACGGCGCTCGCCGACCGCAGCCTCCAGTTCGAGGCCGGCGAGCGCCTGCCGATCACGATCAGCGCCGGTCTCTGCACGTACCCGCTCCACGGCTCCTCGGTGACGGTCCTGCTGGCGTCGGCGGCGAGGACCCTGGAGGAAGCGAAGGCGAGCGGCGGCGACGCGATCCGGATCGCCGAGTCGGCACCGCTCGAGGAGCCGGTGGCGACGGCGTTCGACGTGCTCCAGGGCCTCGTCCGGGCCGTCGACACGAAGGATCGCTACACGAAGCGCCACTCCGAGGACGTCGCCCGGTACGGCGTCTTCATCGCGGAACAGCTCGGCCTCGACGCGGCGACGGTCGAGACGATCCGGATCGCGGGACTGCTCCACGACGTCGGCAAGATCGGGATCCCGGACCGCGTGCTGCGCAAGCCCGGCAAGCTCACCGCGGCCGAGTACGAGGTCGTGAAGCAGCACGTCGCGCTCGGCGAGATGATCGTGCGCGACGTTCCCGAGGCGGACGTCGTTCGGGCGGCGATCCGCTACCACCACGAGCGCTGGGACGGCGCGGGCTACCTCGACCGGCTCGAGGGCGAGGAGATCCCGCTCATCGCCCGCATCCTCGCGGTCGGCGACGCGTTCTCGGCCATGACGACGACCCGGCCGTACCGCAAGGCGCTCGACGTCCGCGAGGCGATGCGGCGGCTCGAGGACGCCGCGGGAACACAGCTCGAGGAGCGCCTGGTCCGGGCGTTCGTGAGCGGCATCGAGACCGCGGCCGACCCGCCCCTCCCGGAGTCCGAGGGCGGCCGGACGGTCCTGTGGTCCGCGGGCCGGGTGGCGTGATGCGGCGGGCGTCGATCGCGCTGGGGCTCGTCGCCTGCGCCATCGTCGCCGGGCTGCTGCCGAGCCGGACGGCGAACGCGATCTCGCTTGTTCCGGTGAACGACGCCTACTCGGGGGCGCACGACCGCGTACTCGTCGTGCCCGCGCCGGGCGTGCTCGGCAACGACATCGGCCTGCTGGGCGGCGAGTCGGCCGTCCTCGACTCGTCCCCCGATCACGGGGACCTGGATCTCAACTCCAACGGCAGCTTCACGTACGACCCGGACCCCGGGTACGTCGGTACGGACACGTTCACCTACCATCCGACGGGCCTGCTCGTCCTGCCGGCGACGGTCACGATCACCGTGGCGAACCGCGTCCCGGTCGCGAGCGATGACGCCTATCCCGCGCTGACGGGCGTCGAGAAGCGCGTTCCGCCGCCGGGCGTCCTCGCCAACGACCAGGATGCCGACGGCGACGACCTCGTCGCGGTCCTCGTCGACGGCGGCGGCAACGGCTCGCTGGACCTCGCGAGCGACGGCAGCTTCACGTTCAAGTCGGGTGGCTCGTTCGTCGGCGTCCGCGAGTTCACGTACCGGGCGTGGGACGGGTTCGCCTGGTCCGCGGTCGCGACGGTGAAGATCACCGTCGGGCCCGGCGCGACGCCCACGCCCGCCCCGACGCCGACGCCTGCCCCGACACCGACGCCGACCCGGACGCCGGCGCCGCTGCCCCTGCCGACCCTGCCCCTGCCCAGCCTGCCGCTGCCGACGCTGCCCCTGCCCACCGTCCGTCCGACGCCCACCCCGACGGGAAACCCGACCCGTCCGCCGGAGCCGCCGACATCGTCGTCCGGGCCGACGACCTCCGCAACGCCCGCCGTGCGCTCGCCTTCCCCATCGCCCCGGCCGGACTCGACGGCCGTCCCCGGCAGCCTTGCAGGCGGCCCCGGCGGCGGACCCGGAAGCGGTCCCGGCGATCCGCCGGCAGACTCGTCGGGCTCGGGTGGAGGGGGTTCACCGGACGGCTTCGGCGTGGGCTCGCCCGACGCCGAGCCGCCCGACATCTCGCTCGGGAGCGCCCTCGTCGGGTTCGATGCAGCGGTCGAGTTCGCAATTCCCACGCTCGTCCTGACCGTGCCCGGCCTGCTCCTCGTCCTCGCGGTCCTCGCCCAGGGCCTCGTCGGGGCGGTCTGGCTGCCGGTCGCCCGGCGCTGGCTCGGCGGCTTCGGCTTCACCCGCCGCCGGCGCCGCGAGGCCACGGCCGAGCGGAGTGCTTGACGCCCCCGCCCCGACCGTCCCATACTCCCGGCCACATCGCGAATGAACGGGCTGTGAACGGGACGAGTACCCGTCGAGCGTCGGCAGAGAGACCCGGTGGCTGGTGGAAACCGGGGCGGCGGCGGCGGTGAATGGACCCGGGAGCCTCCGGACCGAACGGCGACGCGGCCCAGCCGCCAGCCCAGTAGGCTCCGGCGCAGAGCGCCAGCGATAACGGGCAGCGCCGATCGGCCGGCCGGGAGTTCCGGACCAGCGGCCCGTCGGTCACCGAGTGCGGCATCGCCGACTGAGGGTGGCACCGCGGAAGGCACGACCTTTCGTCCCTGGACGAAACGGTCGTTCCTGATTCCAGGGCGCGACGGTCCGCGCGGAGGCCACCGACATGACGACAACCGACCCGCTCAGCCTCACCCAGGCGAAGCGCCTCGCCCCGAGCGCGGACACGATCCTCCTTCGGGCGACCCGGCCGGCGGACCTCGAGACGCCGAACGGTGCGTTCCTGCGACTCGACGACGGCGGCTCGGCGTACCTCCTCGAGTCGGTCGAGGGCGGCCAGCGGCTCGGCCGCTACTCGTTCCTCGGCGTCGGCCCGCGGCGGCTGCTCGAGGTCCGCGACGGCTCGGCCCGGATCCAGAGCCGGCCGGTCGGCGTGGTCGAATTCACGCCCGACCTGCCGGTCGACGTCGAGCCGGCGCCCGACCCGCTCGAGGCGATCCGCCGCTTCGTGCCGCGCCGCCGGGTCGAGCCGACCGCCGGGATGCCCCGCTTCACCGGCGGCGCCGTCGGTGCCCTGGCGTACGACGCGGTCTCGCTCTTCGAGCCGACCGTCCCGCTGCCCGGCCCCGACCCGGTCGGCGTCCCGACGGCTGCCTTCATCGAAACCGATCTCGTCCTCGTCTTCGACCACCTCACCCACACGCTCAGCGCGATCGCCTCCCTGCACACCGCCGCGCCGGACCTCGAGGACCGCTACCGCATCGCCGAGACCGCGATCTTCGAGGCCCTCGAGCGGACCGCCCGGCCGAGCGCCGCCGAGCTCGCCGCGAGCCGCGTCGCGAGCACCGCCCCCGAGGCGATCCGCGACGATCGGATCGAGACGAGCCTCGGCCGCGAGGAGTACATCCGGGCGGTCGAGATCGCCAAGGACGCGATCGCCGCCGGCGAGGCGATCCAGGTCGTCCTCGCCCGGCGCCAGTCGTTCCCGCTGCCGGCCGATCCGGCCACGGGGCGACCGCTCGACGGCATCGGCCTCTACCGGGCACTGCGCCGGGTCAACCCCAGCCCGTACCTGTTCTTCGTCCGGACGCCGGCATTCGAGGTCGTCGGGGCCAGCCCCGAGCTCCTCCTCCAGGTCGAGGGCGACAAGCTGACGACCCACCCGATCGCCGGGACGCGACCGCGTGGCGCGACCGACGATGAGGATCGCATCCTCGCCGAGCAGCTCCAGCGCGACCCGAAGGAGCGGGCCGAGCACATCATGCTCGTCGACCTCGGCCGCAACGACCTGGGCCGGGTGTCTCGGGCCGGCACGGTCACGGTCAGCAAGTACATGGAGGTGGAGCGCTACAGTCACGTCCTCCACCTCGTGTCCCATGTCGAGGGCCGGCTGCGGCCCGACGTCGACGCGCTCGACGCGCTGCGGGCCATCTTCCCGGCCGGCACGCTGTCGGGTGCCCCGAAGGTCCGGGCGATGCAGCTGATCGCGGCGGCCGAGCGGGAGCGTCGCGGCCTCTACGGCGGCGCGGTCGGCTACCTCGGCTACGACGGCAACCTCGACACGGCGATCACGATCCGCAGCGCGGTTCTTCGCGAGGGCCAGGCCCATGTCCACACGGGCGCCGGAATCGTTGCCGGGAGCGTCCCCGAACGCGAATTCGAGGAGACCGAACACAAAGCCGCCGCGCTCCGCCGGGCGATCGAGCTGGCGGCCGGCATCCCGGAGCAGCCGAAGTCGGTCGAGCCCGCGATGGAGCCGGTCCCGTGATCCTCGTCGTCGACAACTACGATTCCTTCACGTTCAACCTGGTCCAGGCGTTGCAGGCCGCGGGCGCCGACGTCCGGGTCGTCCGCAATGACGCGATCGATCGGGCGGGCCTCGAATCGCTCGCGGCCGACGAGTCCGCCGACCTGCGGGGCATCGTCATCTCGCCCGGGCCGGGCGACCCGAAGTCGGCCGGCGTCTCGGTCGACACGATCGAGGTCGCCCGCGAGCGGGAGATCCCGCTGCTCGGCGTCTGCCTCGGGATGCAGTCGATGGCCGCGGCGTTCGGCGCCTCGATCGTCCGGGCGCCGACGCTCGTCCACGGCGAGGCATCGGAGGTGACCCACGACGGGGCCGGTCTCCTCGCGGGCATGCCCCCGGCGTTCATGGCCGCCCGCTACCACTCGCTCTGCGTCGACGCGGCCACGCTCCCGCCGGAGCTGCGCGTGACGGCGATGAGCGAGGAGGACCGCGTCGTCATGGGCATCCGCCACGTCTCGCTGCCGCTCGAGGGCGTCCAGTTCCACCCGGAGTCCGTGCTCACGCCCGAAGGCCCGCACCTCCTCGCGAACTTCCTCCGGCTCGCCGGGGAGGGGGAGGCGTCCCGACTGGACGACGCGACCGGCTCGTTCGCCACGGCCGGCCTGGCGGAGGCGGTGCCGTGAGCGAGAACGTTCGAACGGCCCTGGCCGCCGTCGTCGACGGTCGGACGCTTTCGCTCGACGAGGCCCGGGCGGCGATGGGCGCGGTCATGGATGGCGAGGCGACGCCGTCGCAGCTGGCCGCGCTGCTCGTTGCCCTCCGGATGCGCGGCGAGACCGTCGACGAGCTTGCCGGCTTCGCCGCCGCGATGCGCGACCGGGTCACCCGGGTCGAGGCGCCCGACGGCGTCGTCGACACGTGCGGCACCGGCGGCGACGGCAGCGGGACGTTCAACATCTCGACGGCGGCGGCCCTCGTCGTCGCGGGGGCAGGCGTGCCGGTCGCGAAACACGGCAACCGGGCCGTCACGTCGCGGGCCGGCTCGGCCGACGTGCTCGACGCGCTGGGCGTGCGGATCGATCACGACGCGGCGTCGGCGGGCGTCGCGCTTCGCGAGATCGGCTTCGCCTTCCTCTTCGCGCCGAACTTCCACCCGGCGATGAAGCACGCCGGGCCGACTCGCCGCGAGATCGGCGTCCGGACGGCGTTCAACCTGCTCGGCCCCCTCACGAACCCGGCCGGCGCGCGGCGCCAGGTCATCGGCGTCGGCGACGCGGCCGCGGCACCGCGACTCGCCGAGGTGCTCCGCCGGCTCGGCGCCGAGCGGGCGTTCGTCGTCCACGGCGACGGCCTCGATGAGCTGCCCCTCGACGGCAGCGGCGTCCTCTACCACGCGTCGCCCGATGAGGTCGTCCGCCACGAGATCGATGCCCGCCGGCTGGGGCTGGCCGCCGCGCCGACGTCGCGGCTCGCGGGCGGCGACGCGACCGACAATGCCCGCCTCGTCGAAGCCGTCCTCCACGGGGAGAGCGGCGCCCGCCGCGACGTCGTCGCGCTCAACGCGGCGGCGGCCTTCCTCGCCGCGGGCCGGGTCGAGCGGCTCGAGGAGGGTCTGGAGGTCGCCGCGCTGACGATCGACGCCGGCCTCGCCGCGGAGCTCCTCGAGCGACTCCGCGCCGAACGCCGTGCGGCGGACGCCGCCCGCCCCGCCGAACCGACCGGAGCCCCGGCATGACCCTGCTCGACGACCGCCGGGCGGGGAGGACCGGTGCGAACGGCACGCGCGACGAGGAAACGGCCGCGGCCGCGGCCCGCCCCAACCGCCGCCGCCCGAACCTCGTCCGCGAGATCGCCGACCGGCGGCGGGCCGACGTCCGCGAGGAGATGGGCCGGCTCGACATCGAGGCGCACCTCGCGATCGCCGCCGCGACGCCGTCGCCCCGTCCGGTCGTCGACCGCCTCGCGGGGCCCGGCCTCCAGGTGATCGCCGAGATCAAGCGCCGCTCGCCTTCCGCGGGCACGATCGCCGACCCGAACGAGGACATCGTCGCCCGCGCCCGCGCGTACGAGGCTGGTGGTGCCGCGGCGATCTCGGTCCTCTGCGAGCCGCATTGGTTCGGCGGCTCGATCGACGACCTTCGGGCGGTGCGGGCCGCGGTCGGCGTCCCGGTCCTCGCCAAGGAGTTCGTCGTCGAGCCGATCCAGCTGCCCCACCTCCGGGCGGCCGGCGCCGATCTCGTGCTGCTCCTTGCCGTGCTTCACAGCCCGAAACGCCTCGCCCGCCTCGTCGATCAGGCCCTCGCGATCGGGCTCGAGCCGCTCGTCGAGGCCCACGACGAACGGGAGCTCGAGCGGGCGCTCGCGACGAACGCCCGGCTGATCGGGCTCAACAACCGCGACCTGCGGACGCTCGAAGTCGACACCGAGCAAGCCGTCCGCCTCCGCGACCTCGTGCCCGACGACCGGATCGTCGTCGCCGAATCGGGCGTTCGCGACGCGGCGACCGTGGCCGGCTGGCGGGCGGCGGGGTTCGACGCGGCGCTCGTCGGCGAGGCCCTCGTCCGGGCCGCCGATCCGGCCGGCTCCGTGCGGGCGTTCGTCGCGGCCGGCCGCGTGCCCGACGACCCGGCCAACCGGGCCGCCGTGCCGTTCGTGAAGATCTGCGGCATCACCGATGGCGACGGGATCCTCGCCGCGGTCCGGGCGGGCGCCGACGCGATCGGGCTGAATCTCGTGCCCGGCACGCCGCGGGCCCTCGAGCTCGGGGAGGCGGCGGAGCTGCGCCGGGTCGCCCGCGCGCTCGCCCCGTACGGCGGCCACCCGCCGTCGATCGTCGCGATCACCGCCGACGCCGGCCGCGACCGGATCGCCGACATCGTCGCAACCCTCGATCCCGACGCCGTCCAGTTCTCCGGCGACGAATCGGTCGCGGATGTCGCCGCCGCCGGACGTCCTGCCTGGAAAGCGCTCCGGATCGGCCCGACCGATGCTGCCGCAACCGTCGTCGAGCGCGCCCGAGCGTACCTCGCCGGCGGTGCGGCGCGGATCCTCCTCGATTCGGCCGGCGGCCCGCACCCGGGCGGCACCGGAGCACGCGTCGACGCCGCCCTCGCCGCGGCCGTCGCCCGCGAGGTGCCGGTCGTCCTGGCCGGCGGCCTGACCCCGGCCTCCGTCGGCGGCGCGCTCCGCGACGTGCCGGCCGTGGGCGTCGACGTCGCCTCGGGCGTCGAGCGACCCCGGGCGGACGGCGAGCGACCCCGCAAGGACCCGCTCCGCGTCGCGCTCTTCGTCAAGCGGGCCCGCGCCGCCCGCCTCGACCGCCCGAATCTCCCGTCCCGCCCGACCCCGATCCACGCCGGCCTGCTCGAGGCGGACGCCGACGGGCGCTGGGGCACCGACCGGACCTTCGGCGGCCGCTACGTGCCCGAGACGCTGATGGCGGCGCTCCGCCAGCTCGAGGACGCCTACGGGTCGATCCGCCACGACCCCCGGTTCTGGGCCGATCTCCGCGAGCTGCTGGCCCGGTATGCTGGACGACCGACGGCCCTCTACCGCGCCGACCGCCTCGCCTACGAGGTGCTCGAACGGGCGATCGCGCTCGACGGTCCCGCACGGCTGCCGCACCGCCTGCGGGTCCACCTCAAGCGTGAGGATCTCGCCCATACCGGCGCCCACAAGATCAACAACGCGCTCGGCCAGGCGCTCCTGACCCGCCGGCTCGGCAAGCGCCGGGTGATCGCCGAGACCGGGGCCGGTCAGCACGGTGTCGCGACGGCGACCGCCTGTGCGCT
>DASTEU010000304.1:0-9848 GCA_035709325.1 Candidatus Limnocylindrales bacterium
GTCGTCGAGCGACAGCCCGGCGGCCTCGAAGATCTCGGTGTTGACGAGCTCCACCGGAACGGCCTGGTACCACGGCACCTGGTAGCTCTTGCCGTCGACGAGCGAGTCGTTGAAGAGGTCCGGGAAGTAGTCGTCGATGACGTCGGCCGGCAGGCTGTCAGTCATCGATAGCAGGAGGTCCTTCTCCGCGAACTCTCGGACCCAGCCCTCGTTGTTCGAGAGGTTCGCGACGTCCGGCGCATTCCCCGCGGCGAACGCATTGCGGTAGTCGTCGAGGAACGTCGCCTGGTGGTCCTCCCACTCCACGGTGACGCCCGGGTACGTCTCCTCGAAGCGGTCGATCGTCGCCTGGATGTAGTCGTCGAACGTCGGCGACAGGTAGAACGTCCAGAACGTGATCTCGGCGCCGTCCTCGACGTTCGGGATGACGGCCTCCGGATTCATCGAGGGGGCTTCGGTCGGCGAGGCAGCCGCGGTCGGCGCGGCGCTCGGGGACGCCGGCGCGGACGCCGACGGCGCCGCTCCACTGCTGCAGGCGCCGGCGACGAGCATCGCCACCAGTGCCACCCCCAGCCATCGCGTTGATCTCATTGGTACTCCTCCTCGTGAGTGTTGCTGTCGCGACCGGCGGCTCGCCCGCGGCGCGGTTGGTGTCGATCAGGGCCCGACTGCGCGTGCGACCACCTCCTCGCTCGGGGCCGTCCGGGCCGGCCGGCCGGTCGGCTCGTCGGTTGCCGCCGTGTGGCGGTCGCTGAGAGCACGGGCGATCGCTACGCCGCCCCGGGCGCCCGCGTCGGCGCCGTCCGGCGTGACGGTGACGAGATCGGCCGGCAGCATCTCCGCGGCCAGGTCCGAGACGGCCCGCATCTCGTCGAGTTCGGCGAGGATCGGGTCGAGGAACGCCGGCCCGGCCCCGGACACGCCGCCGCCGAGGACGACACGTTCGACGTCGTAGGTCATGACGAGGGCGTGGATCGCCCGCGCCAGCGCTCGGCCCGACCGGTGGACGATCGCCCGCGCGATCGGGTCGCCGGCGACCGCGCCGGCGTAGACGTCCCTGGGCAGCGGCTCCGCCTCGCCGGCGCCGAACCCGGCCGAGCGAGCGGCCCGGGCGATCGCCGGCCCGGACGAGATCGTCTCGAGGCAGCCGCGCAGGCCGCAGGGGCAGTGCGGGCCGTCGACGTCGACGACGATGTGGCCGATCTCACCGGCAAGGCCCCGCGTCCCGCGATGGACGCGCCCGGCGAGGACGACGCCGGCGCTGATGCCGGTGCCGACGCTGAGGTAGACGAAGTCATCGACGGGCCCGAGCAGGCGCCGGGCGAGGATCCCGCCGGCCGCCGCCCGCACGTCGTTCTCGATCGCGCACGGCAGGCCGAGGAGCGCCTCGAGCCGGGCCCGCAGCGGGAGGCGGTGCCAGCCGAGATTCACGGCCAGCGACACGACACCCTCGTCCGGATCGACCCGCCCGGGCACGCCGACGCCGACCGCCGCGACGCGATCCGGCTCGACGCCGGCATCGGCCAGGGCCGCCCTGACGGCCGACGCGATCCGCTCGGCGGCCTCGTCCGGTGCGCCGACCGGCGTCGGCTGAGTGGTCCGCCCGAGGACGTTGCCCGCGGCGTCGACGACGAGCACCGCGACCTTGCTGCCGCCGACGTCGACGCCGACGAGGACGCCGGCGGCCGGCGCGAGCGGGCCGGCCTCCCCGGATGCGCGGCGGCGCGGCGCGGCGCTCATCGGGTGAGGCTCGGCGCGGCGCTCATCGGGTGAGGCTCAGCCCGAGCTCGCGGTTGATCAGCAGGGCCGAGGCGCCGCGAACGACGACGTTCGGGGCGAGCCGCCCGAACTCGATCTCGGTGTCGGCGGCGAGCAGCCCGAGCGCCCGGCGGCGAGCTTCGTCGGCCACCGCGGCCAGCCACTCGTCGCCGAAGGCGGTGACCGGCCCGTCGAGCACGATCCGGCCGATGTTGAGCGCGCCGATCAGCCCCGCGACCGCCCGGCCCAGGAAGCGGGCCGCCTCGAACGCGGCGGTCCGCGCGGCGGGGTTGCCGGCGGCGAAGGCCGCGATGACGTCGTCGATGCCGGGCTCGCCGGACGAAGCCATCGGCGTCGCGAGCTCCGCGGCGAGCTCGACCGCCCGGGCGACGATCGCCCGGCTGCTGGAGACCGTCTCGAGACAGCCGAACCGGCCGCAGCGACATGCCGCACCGTCGTCGACGACGGCAACGTGGCCGATCTCGCCGGCCCCGAAGCCGTCGCCCTGGAAGAGCGAGCCGTTGAGGACGAGGCCGGCCCCGATCCCCCGCCCCACCTTGATCGTGACGAGGTTCGGGCGACGGCGCCCGTCGGCCCCGAACGTGTACTCGGCGAGGGCGGCCGCCTGGCTGTCGTTCGCGACGTTCGCGGGCAGGTCGTACCGGTCGGCGAGGAGGCCGCCGAGGGGCAGGTCCTGCCAGTCGAGGTTGACAGCCCAGCGAATCGTGCCGGTCCGGCTGTCGACGAGCCCGGGCGTCCCGACGCCGATCCCGAGCGGCCGGCTCTTCGCGCCGGCGATGAGCACGTCGACGAGTCGGAAGACGAGCGCGAGCGCATCGTCGCCGTCGCGGCCGTCGACCGGCAGCTCGACGACCGAGCGGATCTCGCCGCGGAGGTTGACGAGCGCTCCGGTGAACGTGCTCTCGCCGAGGTCGAGGCCGATGACCTGGCGGGCGTCGTCGACGATGCCGAGAAGGATCGGCGCCTTGCCGCCGGTCGAGGGGCCGCGGCCGACCTCCTCGACCATGCCCTCGTCGAGCAGGTCGGCGACGACGTCGGAGACCGTCGTCCTGGTGAGGCCGGTGCTCCGGGCGACGTCGGCCCGGCTGATCGGGCCGAAGTCGTAGACCGTGCGCAGGACCAGGCGATGGTTGTGCTGGCGGGTCTGAGCGTGGGTGGCCTTGGCCGGGAGTCGCATCCGGCTGCCCCTCGAGGAACTTTGCCAGTGGAGTTGACAAAGTGGAGCATGCGTCGCCCGACGGAGAAAGTCAAGAGTCTGGACAAAGTCGCTTCATGGTTCGTGGGCCGCGGTTCCTGCCCGGAGCTGCGGGGCGGCCGACCTGTCAGGCCTGACCGGTCAGGGAGCTCGCGGGACCGGAAGCGCCGGCAGCGCGTCGATCGTCGTGAACGTGGCCCCCCGATCGCGCAGCCGCGCCGCGATGTCGCCGAGCGACGCGAGGGTCTGATCGGGCCAGGTGTGCTGAAGGACGACGGCCCCGTCGCCGACGGCAAGCGCCCGGTCGACGACGAGCGCGGCGACCTGGGCCGGCGAGCGGGCCGGCTCCCAATCCTCGCTCGTGATGTTCCAGTGCACGTCGCGGTAGCCGAGAGAGGCCAGCGCGGCCAGGACGCGAGGGTCGGCCGCTCCATCCCCGAACGGGCAGCGGAACCACGGGCGCGGGTCCACGCCCGCCTGCTCGAGGATCGCCGCCTGGGCCGAGGTCACGTCGGCGGCGATCCCGTCGTCGGAGAGGAGCGGCAATCGGACGTGGTAGTGCGAGTGGTTGCCGACAAGGTGCCCCGCCTCGACGATCCGCCGAGCGATCGCGGGGTAGGCCTCGGCCCAGCGGCCCTGGATGAAGAACGTCGCCCGGAGCGCGTGTGCCGCCAGGACGTCGAGCAGGCGATCGGCGTTGCCGGCGGCGGCCGGCCTGTCGGGATGCTCGGCGTCGAACGTGAGCGCGATGCGGAACGGCACGGCGGCTCCCAGCGGCAGACAGCCCCCGGCGGACCCGGGCCCCATGAATCTACGGGACGCGCTGCACGGGACGCACTGCCTGCCGCATGGCGCCCGCGCGCCCCAGGAGGGCCGGACGTCTCGTCGGAACTCCGCCGCGGCGGCCTCACCTGCACCGATTGGCGCGTCGGTGGCATCCTTCCCCCGACCGCACTCGCCCGGAGCCCATCGTGTACGACACTCCCCGAGCCTCCCGCCGCGACCGATCCGAGGAGCGCGTCCGGCCGTCCGCGGCCGGCTGGATCGCGCTCGTCGTCTGGTTTCTCTGCGCAATCGTCGCACTGATCGTCGCGACCGCCTCGGTCTCGGCCTTCGCCGGCCTGACCAGCAACCTCGACCCCATCGACGACTTCGACGAGATCGCGTTCCAGGAGGAATCGATCATCTACGACCGGACCGGCGAGACCGAGCTGGCCCGGATCGGCCAGGCCCGCCGCGAGGTCGTCACGTTCGACGAGATCCCCGCGATCGTCATCGATGCCCACACCGCGATCGAGGACAAGACGTTCTGGGAGAACACCGGCTTCGACCCGGTCGCCATCGTCTCGGCGGGTTTCGACAGCCTTCGTGGCCGTAGCCGCGGGGCGTCCACGATCACCCAGCAGCTCGTCCGCCAGCGGTTGCTCGATCCGGAGCTCGTCCAGGACCCCGACCGGACCGTCGAGCGCAAGCTCAAGGAGATCATCCAGTCGATCCGGCTGACCCAGGCCTACCCCGGCGAGGAGGGCAAGCGCCAGATCATCACGGCGTATCTCAACCAGAACTACTACGGCAACCAGAGCTACGGGGTGAAGGCCGCGGCCCGGTCGTACTTCGACAAGGAGCTGAGCGAGCTGACCGTCGCCGAGGCGGCGATCCTCGCGGGGCTCCCCCAGTCGCCCTCGAACCACGACCTCGTCCGCAACGCGATCGAGGAATGTTCGGTGCCGGCGGCCGAGGACGGCTCATGCCCCGGCGAGGCCCGCCTCTTCGTACCCGAAGACACCGAGATCGTCGAGCGCCGCAACCAGATCCTCGAGCTCATGGCCGAGGGCGATCGAACCCCGCTCTCGGGCCGGGAATTCGACCGCCGCGACTTCCTCGATGCGATGGACGAGGAGGTCGTCCTCGCGCCGCAGGAGACGCCACGCTGGGTCGCCCCCCACTTCGTCTGGGCGGTCCAGAAGGAGCTGGCGCTGAAGCTGTGCGGCGAGGACGCCGCCACCTGCCCGCAGCTCGAGGCCGGCGGGCTGCGGATCACGACGACGCTCGACACGAACCTCCAGGCGATCGGCGAGAAGTGGGTCCAGGCCGCTGCCTACGTCCCGAACGCCCGCAACCCCGAACGGCGGGCGGCGGATCTCGGCCTCGAGTACACGGCATGGATGCAGAACCTTCGCGGCAAGAACCTCCACAACGGGGCGCTCGTCGCGGTCGACTACCAGACCGGCGAGGTCATCACGTATGTCGGCAGCCGCGACTACTACGTCGAAGTCGGGATTCCCGAGTTCCAGCCGAAGTACGACGTCGTCGGCAGCGGCTTCCGCCAGCCCGGCTCGGCGTTCAAACCCTTCAACTACCTGACCGGCATCGACGACCGGGTCATGACGGCGGCCACGATGTTCATGGACAGCGCGGCCGACTTCGGCGGCGGCTACACGCCGTCGGACGCGGACAACCTCGAGCGCGGCCCGGTCCGCGTCCGCAACGCGCTCCAATTCTCGTTGAACATCCCCTCGGTGAAGGCGGTCGCCGTCAACTCGCCCGAACACGTCTTCGCCCGATCGCGAGACTTCGGGATGCGGTTCGCGTCGGAGACGACGAACGCCGGCCTGTCGCTGGCGCTCGGCGTCCAGGAAGTCCGCCCGATCGATCTCGTGACGGCGTACGGCACCCTCGCCAACGGCGGCCGCTACATCGGCCACACGACGATCCTCACGATCAAGAACCGGGCCGGCGAGGACGTCGTGTTGCCCTACGAGGTGCCCGAAGGCGTCCAGGCGGCCAGCCCCCAGGCCGCCTTCATCGTGACCGACATGCTGGCCGGCAACACGAACCCCGACGTGAATCCCTACTGGGGCGAGTTCGCGATCGGCACCGAAGCCGGCGACCGCCGGCCGGCGACCCTCAAGACCGGCACGAACAACGACGCGAAGGACCTCAACGCCTACGGGTTCATCGCCCCGCCGACGCCGGAAGGCCGGCAGGCCGGCGAGTTCGCGCTCGCGGTCGGCGCCTGGAACGGCAACAGCGACAACACGAACGTCTCCACGCCGGAGGCCCCTGTCTTCTCGATCGACGTCACGACGTACGTCTGGGAAGGCTTCCTCGAGGAGGCGTCGGCCGCCTGGGCGGTCAACGACTTCGCCGCCCCCGACGGCCTCACCCGAGCGGCGGTCGACCCGTGGACCGGCCTGCGGCCGTCGGGCAGCGGGCCGACCGTCGAGGAGTGGTTCATCGCCGGCACCGAGCCAACGACGACGCTGCCCGAAGGCGTCTGCGGCTCGGAGGTCCTCGAGTATGCCGGCCTCGAACGCGGCTTCGAGAACTGGATGCGGGCGGATCGCGACTGGCTGGCCCGGGCTCGGCAGGGTCCCGGCACGGCCGGCGGCGTCAACGGCACCCGCGTCGTCTACTTCTACAACAACCAGTACAACCCGTACGGGCGCTCGTGGGGCGCGCTCGTCGAGGGCTTCGGCTGCGAGAGCACTCCCTCGCCGTCGCCGACCTGCTTCCCGCTCCCGACACCGGACGCGAGTGGCGTGATCCCGTCGTTCGTTCCGCCGACGCCCGACCCCTCGACCGGCGCCGTCGCCCTCCCCTGTCCGACCGAGGTGCCCTCCGCGTCGCCCTCCGAGGAACCGTCCGAGCCGCCACCTACGGAACCGCCGACCGAACCGCCGACGGCGCCACCGACCGAACCCCCGACCGAGCCGCCGACCGAACCTCCGACCGAGCCGCCGACGGCCCCGCCTTCCGCCGAGGCGGCCGCCCAGCCCTCTCCCTGACGGCCTGGCACGAGGGGCTGCGGTGCGAATCGACCTCAACGCGGACGTCGGCGAAAGCCTCGGGCCGTGGCCGATGGGCGACGACGCCCGTCTCGTGCCGCTCGTCTCGAGCGTCAACATCGCATGCGGCGCCCATGCCGGCGACCCGCTGACGATCGAGCGAACGGTGCGGCTGGCGGTCGCTCACGGCGTCGCGGTCGGTGCGCACCCCGGGTACCCGGACCTCGTCGGGTTCGGCCGACGCGACCTCGACATGACGGCCGAGGAGCTTGAGGCGTCGATCGTATACCAGATCGGCGCGGTCGAGGCGTTTGCACGGGCCGAGGGCGTCGGCCTGCGCCACGTCAAGGCCCATGGCGCGCTCTACAACCGGGCCGCCCGCGATCCGGCTGTCGCGGCCACGATCGCCCGTGCCGTTCGGCGCGCGACGCCCGACAGCCTGTTCGTCGGGCTGGCGGGCTCGGCGATGCTCGAAGCGGGACGGACCGAGGGGCTTGCCGTCGCCGCCGAGGCGTTCGCCGACCGGGCGTACGAGGCCGACGGCTCGCTCCGCTCGCGGCGCCTGCCCGGCGCCCTGCTCGACGATCCGGCGCACGCGGCCGCGCAGGCCGTCTCGATCGTCCGCGACGGCATCGCCCGCTCCGTCGACGGGGAGCCGGTCGCGATCGCGGCGGACACGCTCTGCATCCACGGCGACACGCCCGCGGCAGCCGCCGTCGCCGCGGCCGTCCGGGCCGCTCTCGCTGCCGAGGGGATCGAGATCCTCGCCGTGGATCGGGCCGGCCGATGAGCCACCCGCCGGCCCGGATCGAGGCCTTCGGCGACGCGGCCGTGCTCGTGACGCTGGGCGGGGCGCTCGATGCGGGGCTGAACCGGCGGGCCCGGGGCCTGGCGACGGCCGTCGAGGCCCGGCGGTCGGCCGGCGCGCGAGTCGGCCGGGCCGTCGCCGCCCATGGCGGCGTGCTCGTGCCGTTCGACCCGCTGGAGCTGGCCCCGAGCGACGCCCGGGCGCTCCTCGCGGACCTCGTCGCGGCGATCGGCGCGGCCGCCGGGGGGCCCGAGGCGGGCACGGGCGCCGCCGAGGCCGGGACGGAGGATCCGGGGACGGGGACCTTCCGCCTCCACGAGATCCCGGTCCGATACGGCGGCGAGGACGGCCCCGACCTCGATGCCACGGCCGACCTGCTCGGCCTCACGTCGCGCGGGCTCGTCGAGGTCCATGCCGGAACGACGTACGAGGTCCTCTTCCTCGGCTTCGCGCCCGGGTTCGGCTACCTCGGGCACCTCCCGGGCACGCTCGAGGCTCCCCGCCTCGAGGCGCCCCGTCCACGCGTCGCGGCCGGCAGCGTGGCGATCGCCGGCCGCCAGACCGCCGTCTATCCGTTCGCCCTGCCGGGCGGCTGGCGGCTGATCGCGCGAACCGAAACGCCGGTCTGGGACGTCCGGCGCGACCCGCCGGCGCTGTTCGCACCGGGCGATCGCGTACGGTTCATCGCGCTCCCGTGAACGCGCGATTCGTCGAACGATGATCGAAGTCGTCGAGGGCGGTCTGCTGACGACGGTCCAGGACGCCGGTCGGCCCGACTGGACCCATCTCGGCGTTCCGATCGGCGGCGCCTGCGATCCGTGCAGCCTGGCCGTCGCCAACATGCTCGTCGGCAACGAGCCGGGCGCCGCCGCGATCGAGATGACGATCGCCGGTCCGATGCTCGCCCCGCGCGCGCCGATCGTCCTCGGGCTCGCCGGCGCCGACCTCGGGGGCGTGGTTGCGCCCGGCGGGCGACGGCTCGAACCCGGACGATCGCATCGGCTCGAGAGCGGATGGACGATCTCCTTTCCCGGCTCGTCCGGAACGACGGGCGGGGAGCCGCCCGGCGCCCGAGCCTATCTCTCGGTCCCCGGAGGCTTCGACGTGCCGACCGTGCTGGGATCGCGTTCGACGGCGCTGGCCGCGGCGTTCGGCGGGCTCGACGGCCGACCCCTCCGGGCCGGGGACCTGCTCGGGCCGGCCCGCCCGGCGTCGCCGGCGATCGGGCCCCGGGTGTGGCCCGTGCTCGACGGCGACCCGTTCCGTGGCGATCCCGCCTCGCCGATCCGGGTCCTGCGCGGGCCGGCCGACGGGATCGAGGCGCTCGTGGCCGACTCGTGGCGCGTCGCGGCGGACAGCGACCGGGTCGGACTGCGGCTCGATCGCTCCCCGGCGGACGCCAATCTGGGCACCGGAGCCGGCGCCGGTGCCGGAGGCGACGGCGCCGGGGGCGACGGCCGCATGGCGAGCCACGGCGTCGTCTTCGGCGCGGTCCAGGTCCCCGCGGACGGCCGGCCGATCATCCTGCTCGCCGACCACCAGACGACCGGCGGGTACCCGGTCCCGGCCGTCGTCGCCTCGGTCGACCGGCCGCGTCTCGGCCAGCTCCGGCCCGGTTCGCCGGTCTCGTTCGTCGAGATCGGCGAAGCAGAGGCGGTCGCCGCGCTGGCTCTCCAGCGGGCCGCCCTCGAACGGGGCGCCGCCCTCCTGCGCGAGGCGGCCGGCTGGGACGCGCTCTGGGAGACCGCGGGTGGCTGAGGGGCCGCCAATCCTCGACCTGCGCGCCGTCGCGGTCCGGCGCGACGGCCGGACGATCCTGGGCCCGATCGACTGGCGGATCGAGCCCGGACAGCGCTGGGTCGTGATCGGCCCGAACGGGTCGGGCAAGACGACCCTCGTCCACGTCGCGAGCACCTACCTCTGGCCCTCGTCCGGGAGCGTCGAGGTGCTCGGCGAGACGATCGGGCGCGTCGACGCGCGCGAGCTCCGGCGGCGAATCGGCTACGCCGGTTCGGGGCTCGAGGCAGCGTTCGATCCTGCCTCCACGGCCCTCGAGATCGTCGTCACCGCCCGCCACGCGGCACTCGCGCCCTGGTGGCACGAGTTCAGCGACGACGACCGGCGGCGGGCGCGCCGTCTTCTGGCCGAGTTCGGCGTCGCGGAGCTCGAGGGCCGGGCGTTCGGCCTGCTTTCGACCGGAGAGCGGCGGCGGGTCCAGATCGCCCGGGCCCTGATGCCCGACCCCGACCTGCTGATCCTCGACGAGCCCGGCGCCAGC
>DASTEU010000305.1:0-2608 GCA_035709325.1 Candidatus Limnocylindrales bacterium
GGAAGTGCCCCCGACGACGGCCGACGCCCACCGACCCGCCGAAGGAGTCACGAGTCATGGCAATGATCAGGGTCGACCCGGTGCAGGTCCGCGTCCGGACCGGCTGGTTCGACGGAAGCCCACGCGAGATCACCTGGGGGACCGAGCGGCTGCCGGTCACGCGGCTCGCGGCCGTCCGCGAGGAAGCCGCGGCCTATCCGGTCGTGACCGGCCCGCGGACCCTGTTCGAGGTGGAGACGCCGCGCGCGCGGCTCGCCCTCACCTACCAGCATCGGTCGCGTCGCTGGACCATCACGGCCCTCGACGACGACTTGCGCGCGGCCGCCTGAGCCGCCCGAGTCGGGTGCCTCCCGCCTGACCGGAGTCGGATGGCGGGACGGGCGCGCCGGTACCGCGCCCGTCCCGTTCCCGACTCGGGTCACCGCGACGTGCGACGGTCGCGTTGGCAACCCGATCGCAACCTACAATCGCCGTGTGCCGAACTCCGAGTCGCGTGGCTCGTTCCGGGATCTGACCCTCGCCGCGTTCGTCGATCAGCTCGCCTCCGGTGAGCCGGTCCCTGGGGGCGGCAGCGCGTCGGCGGTCGCTGCCTCCCTGGGGGCGGGCCTCCTGGCGATGGTCGCGACGCTGTCGCAGGACCGCCCGAAGTACGCGGCGCACGCGGCGCTCCACGCCGAGGCGATCGAAACCGGGCGGCGGCTGACGACGCGTTTCCTCGACCTCGCGGACGACGACGCGGCGGCCTACGCCCGGTTCGCGGCGACCCTCAAGCTGCCGCGGCATACGGACGATGAAAAGGCCAAGCGACGCGCGGCCATGTCCGAAGCTGCCCGCGATGCCGCCGAGGTTCCCCTCGCCATGATGGAAGCCTGCCTGGAGCTGGTATCGACCGTCGAGTCCCTCGTCGGGCGCAGCAACGCGAACGCATCGAGCGACCTGGGCGTTGCGGCGTTCCTCGCCGGTGCCGCGGCACGAGGCGCCGCTGAGAACGTCCTCGTCAATCTCCCATCGGTCGATGACGACGCCTATCGAGGGGAGGCGACGGCAGACGTGATGCACCTGCTCGATACCATCGAGCAGCTCGCGGCGGAGGTCCACGAGAAGGTCCGCAGCGGCAGCCCGAGGGGTCCGCTTCCCGGATGAACGAACGATGAGCGCGGGAGGCTCGGGGAGCGCCCGGCTTCTCGAGGGAGGACCGATTGCCGCCGAGATCCGGCAGGCGGTCGCCGAGGACGTCGAGGCATATCGCGCCCGTCACGGCCGCGCCCCCGGCCTGGCCGTGGTCATCTGCGGGCGAGATGCACCATCGATGGTCTATCTGCACCAGATCCTGCGGAGCTGCGAGAAGGCGGGGATCGACAGTCGGCTCGTCGAGATCGAAGGCGACGCCACCGAAGGTCTCGTGACGGACGCGATCCGGTCCCTGAATGCTGATCCGTCCGTAGCCGGAATCATCGTCCAGATGCCGCTGCCGCCCACGATCCGCCTCCGGGCCGTCGTCGACGCGATCGACCCGGCCAAGGACATCGACGGCATCCATCCCCTCAACGCCGGCCTCCTGCGCCTCGGTTATGACGGCTTCCTGCCGGCCACGGCTCACGCTGCGGTCGAGATCCTGCGCCGGTCGGCGGTCGAGATCGAGGGTCGGCGGGCGGTCGTGATCGGGCGGTCTGCCGTCGTCGGCATGCCGGCCGCGTTCCTCCTCGTCCGGGAGAACGCGACCGTCACCGTCTGCCACTCGCGGACTCGTGACCTCGCCCGTCACGTCGGCGATGCCGAGATCCTCGTCGTCGCGGCCGGTCATCCCGGGCTCGTGACCGGCGACATGCTGCTGCCTGGTGCGGTCGTCGTCGACGTCGGGATCAACGTGGTCGACGGACGGCTCGTCGGCGACGTCGACTTCCCGTCGGCGCGGGCGGTGGCATCGGCGATCACCCCGGTCCCGGGAGGCGTCGGGCCGCTCACGAACGCTCTGCTGCTCGCCCACCTCGTCCGGGCGGCGCACGGCCAGGAGACCGCCGACGAGCGTGCGAGGACGACCGGCGAGGATCTCAGCGGAGTCGCAAGAGGAGCCCGATGACCTTCCCCTCAGACCTCGAGATCGCCCGATCCGTCACGCCCCGGCCGATCTCGGATGTCGCCCGCGATCTGGGCCTGGCCGACGAGGAGATCGAGCCGTACGGCCGGACGAAGGCGAAGGTGACCCTCGAGGGCATTCGCCGCCTCGAAGCCGAACGACCCCGCGGCAAGTACGTCGTCGTGACGGCGATCACCCCGACGCCGCTCGGCGAGGGAAAGTCGACCACCACGGTCGGGCTCGCCCAGGGCCTGAACCACATCGGCCGCAAGGCGGCCGTCTGCATCCGCCAGCCGTCGCTCGGCCCTGTCTTCGGGATCAAGGGCGGAGCGGCCGGCGGGGGCTATAGCCAGGTGATCCCGATGGAGGACTTCAACCTCCATCTCACCGGCGACGTTCACGCGATCGGCGCCGCCCACAATCTCGCAGCGGCGTTCATCGACAACAGCATCCACCACAAGAATCCACTCGGGATCGATCCCCATTCGATCCTCTGGCCGCGGGTCGTTGACATCAGCGACCGAGCCGTCC
>DASTEU010000306.1:0-6913 GCA_035709325.1 Candidatus Limnocylindrales bacterium
GATACCCGCCCAGGACGAAGGCGCCGATCGACTGGACGGTCGCGGCGACGGCCTTCGTGAGCGGGTTGAGGCGGTGGTAGGGGGTCGGTGCGGGCGGCGCCAGGCGTTCGAGGAAGGCGGCGTCGTCCGCACCGATCGTCGTCAGGCGCCCTCCAGCCCGACCGCCTGCTCACCCTGCGGGAAGCGGGCCACGAAGCGCCGGCTCAGCGCGCCGAGCAGGGCGAAGACCACAAAGAACGTCAGCGTCTTGTCGATCGGATCGGACAGCAGTCCCTGCTGGAGGACCGCAGTCCCGAGGTCCGATCCGGCCTGCTGGAACGCGGCGACGAGGAGGTCGGTGCCGGAGCCGGTGACGCCGCCGAAGACGAGCGTCGAGATCGGCGCCGAGATGATCGCCGAGACGATGCCCGTGACGAGGCCGGCGACGAACACGTAGGCCGCCCCGAGGTCCCGCCGCACGAACAGCAGGACGAGCAGGCCGACGACGGCCGCCACGAGCAGGAGTGCCACGGCCCAGCCGAGCAGGACGAACAGCGCGTTCGGGCCCTCGCTGCCCTCCGCGGGCGGGGCGAAGAACGTCAGCTCGCCGCCCGAATAGAACGGGATGAACCCGAAATAGCCGATGACCGTGACGATCGCGACGACGACGATGGCCCCGATCGTGAGGCGGTCCCAGGAGGTGTCGGGGCGGCTGCGGAAGAAGCCGAGCCGACCGAAGATCCCGGCGAGGAGCCCGATCTCGACCGCGACGATGAAGAACGGGGCGGCGTAGTCGGAGTGGAATGGCGCCGGCAGGATGTAGGTCCAGATCAGGTTCGCCAGGCCACCGGTCAGGGCGCCGGCGATCGGGCCGGCCAGGACGCCGACGAGGATCGTCCCGATCGAGTCGAGGTAGATCGGCACCTTGAGCGCGGCGGCCACGGTCTGACCGAGGATGATGTTGATCGCGATCGCGATCGGGATCAGCACGATCGTCCGCGTGTCGAACTGGCTCGTGATCGAGTCGAGGCGCTGCGTCTGGGCGTACTCGACGGCCGCGTAGGCGATGAACCCGACGACGAGGGCGACAATGAACAGCGCGATGAGCGTGTCGTCGGCGGCGATCACGCCGGTGTTCGGGTCGGGCGTCAGATCCAGCGAGCCGGTGACGTTGATCCCGATGACCAGGACGACGAGGAACGCGACGAGCGCGACGGCCGCGCGGACCCAGCTAGCGGACATCTCCAGCCTCCGTATCACCGGCTCCGGGCCCTCCGCCCGGGATCCGGCCCTTCTCCCGTCGCCTAGTGTGCTACGCCGAGCGTTCCTCTGCCAGTCGTCCGACGCGTTCGACGAAGCGGTCGAGGAACGTCGTCGCGTCCGCCTCCACCGCGACGTCGAGGTTCGGCGGCCGGCCCCAGACGCGCCGCCAGTCTGTGACGGTTTCGCCGGTCGTGAGCGACCCGCCCAGCTCGACGTCGACCGGGAGCGCCTCAGTCCGGATCAGCGAGGGGTCGAGGGCCGCGGCCACCGCGAGCGGGTCGTGGATGAACGCCCCATAGAAGCCGTCGTACCGCGAGTGGAACTCCATGTAGAAGCGAAGCGCATCGGCGATGTAGCGGACGACCGGGTTCGAGGCCACCGAGCGGGTGGCGTGCATCGGGTCCTCGCCGCGGGCGAGGGCGAGTGAGTCGTCGGGCGTGCTACCGGCTCGTCGGGCGAGGGCCACGACGTGCTCGGGCGTGATCTTGGCCCGCTCGGTCACGTCCAGCCCGAGCGCGACGGGGCGGGGAACCGCCGGGTCCGACGCGCGGCATGCCGCCCAGGCGGCGAAGACGACCTTGGCCGCGTCGGGGTCCACCTGGATGTTCCATTCGGTCGTCGGCGCGGTGTTGCCGGGCGAGCGGTAGCTCCCGCCCATCAGGACGTAGCCGCGGAGGAGGCGCGGCAGCTCCGACTCGCGGAGGACGGCGACCGCGAGGTTCGTGAGCGGGCCGAGGGTCACCAACGTCACCTCGCCCGGCCGCCGCCGCGCCTCCTCGATGATCAGGTCCACCGCGTGGCGATCCGACAGGGGACGCGCGGCGACCGGCAGGTCCGCGTATCCGAGGCCGCGCGGGCCGTGGGTCTCGGGTGTCGTCACGAGCGGCCGGGCGAGCGGCACCTCCCGCCCCAGGGCGACCTCCACGTCGCCGCGGCCCGCGAGCTCGAGGACGGCGAGCGTGTTCGCGGCGACCTGGCGGGCGCCGACGTTGCCGGCGCAGCACGTGACCGCGACGAGTTCGGCCTCGGGGGAGGCGGCCGCATAGAGCAGCGCGAGCGAGTCGTCGATCCCCGTGTCGACGTCGAGGACGATCGGGAGGCGGGCCGTCACCTGGGCGGTCGGTCGATCAGACGGCCACGGGGAGCAGGCGAACGGTCGGGATCGGCTCGTAAGGGAGGACGAGGACGTACTTGCCGGCCAGCCCGGACATCGTCGAGCCGCCGGGGCCGCTGCCGCTCGGCATCGAGAAGCCGCGGCGCGGCACGAACTGCCGGCCGAGCTCCTTGGGGCTGAGGGCCTCGCGCGGCTTCGGGCTGGGGCCCCAGACCGCCGAGCCGTGGGGGTACAGCGGATCCATCACGATCGCCGCGGTCACCGTGAAGTCGTCGCTCGCCCGGGGGTCGGCCGTCGCGTGGAAGCCGCTCATGACCCAGGCGTGGCGGCCGCGCCAGACGAGCAGCCCGACCGGCTTGCCGGTCTGGCGGATCGCCTCGGCCGAGAGGCGGAGCGCCTCCTCGATCGTCGTCGTGCCGACGAGGCGGTACGGGCCCGCGCCCAGCTGGTTAAGCCCGCCGGCCCAGCCCCGAACGCTCGCTCCGCTGCGCTGCCGGCCGTCGCCGCGGCGCCCGCTGAGGGTTCGGGCGAGGTTCTGCAGCTCGAGCTGTGTCGAGGCCGTCCGGTCGTTCGTGTCGCCGGTGATGTTCAGCATCATCTGCATGCTCGCGCCGACACACTGGACGAAGTTCGTCTGGGCCACGTAGTCGCGTTTGCCGGCGAGGTCGAGGCGGAACTCCGCGTCGGCAGCTCCGGCGGCACCCGGCAACAGCACCAGCGCCTGGAGGGCGACGAGGCTTCCGACGAGGAGTCGAGCGGTCGATCGGGGGATCCGGGCGCGCATCGTCCGGGGATTCTACCGGTCGGATCAAATTGCGTCAGCAACCGCTTCCTCGAGCGCCTCGTCGCTCGCCAACGCGATTCGCCAGGCCGGTCGGATGGTGCCGGCCGCCAGGCGACGGGCCCACGTGGAGTGGGTCGCGGCGACCTCGTCGGCGCTCGCCCGGCAGAACGACACGACCCGGAGGCCGTGGCGGGACCAGCCCTCGGCGAGGCGCTCCGCCGTCGCGGCGTCGTCGAGACGCGGCAGGTCCGGGCCGTCCCGGTCGGTGACCGAGACGAACGCGCGTACCGTGCCGCCGGGCCGGACGAGCGCGGCGATGCCCCGGGCGGCCGCCTCGTCGAGGCCGAGCGTGCCGCGCAGCAGCGAGCCCCACGGGAAGAGGATCGTCAGCTCGTCTGCGAGGCCGGCGAGCTCGTCGGGCACGCGCTCAACCGAGGCGACGACGAACAGGGCGCTCGGCAGGCCGCCCTTCGCGACGGGCCCGGCGGCACGGCGCGACGATTCGGCCATCGCCGGGGCGCTGGCGTCGATGCCGATGGCGAGCGTGCGCGGTTCGCGCCGGGCCCGCTCGAGGACCGCCCGACCGTCGCCGGTGCCGAGGTCGATGGCGACCCGGTCGTGTCGGGCGAGAAGGTGTTCTAGTTAGCCGACGTCGACCTCGGTGATCCGCCGGCCGGTCACGATGCGCATGGCCCGAATCTACACTTCGGCGGTGATCCCGCCAACCCTCCGCCCGATCGGTCCGTACGAGCGGCGACCCGCTACGATCCGCCCCTGGGACCCGCGCGTCCTCGACGTGGCCGCCCGAGTCACCGAGCTCGTGACCGAACGCCGGCCGGACCTGCGCATCGAGCACATCGGGAGCACCGCCGTGCCGGGCCTGCCCGGCAAGGGGATCGTCGACCTCGGGACCGAAGCCGACTCGGCCGAGATCTCCGCGATCACCGAAGCGATGTACGAGCTGGGCTTCGGGCCACAGCCCGGCCCGGACCCGTGGCCGCCCACGCGACCGATGCACGTCGGGTCCTACCGGTTCGACGGCGAAGACTTCCTCGTCCATCTCCACGTCCATCCGCGGGGCGGCGACCTCGCCAAGGACGTCCGCTTCCGGGACGCGCTGCGGGCGGATCCGGCGCTCGCGGCGGGCTACGCGGAGGAGAAGCGGCGGATCGCGGCGGCCGCCGGCGGGCGGCCCGACCGGGTCCTCTACCAGGAGGCGAAGGGCCGCTGGATCGTGGCCGTCTACGATCGCCTCGGAATTCCCCGGCCGGCCGCCCCCGGCCAACCTGCAGAGGAGCAGCCCTCGTGACCGAACCCTCCAGCGCCCGGGTCGGCATCGTCGTCGGCAGCCGGTCGGACATGGCCGCCGCCGAGAAGGCCGCCGCCGTTCTCGACGAGCTCGGCGTGCCGTCCGAGATCCGGGTGATCTCGGCCCATCGAGCGCCTGCGCTGCTCGCGAGCTTCGTCGCGACGGCGGAGGAGCGCGGCATCCGGGTGTTCGTCGCGATCGCCGGCCTGGCCGCCCACCTGCCGGGCGTGCTCGCCTCGCAGACCGCGGCGCCGGTGATCGGCGTGCCGATGCCTGGTGGCGTCGCCGACGGGCTCGACGCGCTCCTCGCGATCGTCCAGATGCCGAAGGGCGTGCCGGTCGCGACCGTGGGCGTCGGCAACGGCGAGAACGCGGGGCTGCTTGCGGCCGAGATCCTGGCCGTCGGCGACCCTGCGCTTCGGGGGCGCCTCGAGTCGCGGCGACGGATCCAGGCCGACGCGATCGCGGGCGATCCCGCGAACGAGGGGCTCTGAGAGCTCTGAGGGTCCTGACCCCGGCCCCGCCGGAGCTCCTCCCGCCGGCACCCGAATATTCCAGGGAGGCGTAGGGAAAACGCACCTCGTCGTCCCGGCGGCCGTTTCGCGGCCCGGATATGCATGCGGCCGATATTCCGCCCGTCAACTGCTCCGGTTGCCGGACCTGTGCGGGGATCTAAACATCCACGGAATATCCCGCGGGCTGGGCGGACGTGGGCGGGTCGGGGAGCGGGCACGGCACTGCGTGACTGAGCGGCCCGGCGCCCAATATTCCGAGGATGCGTAAGAACAGGCACGACATCGCCTCGCCCGCCGTTTCGCGACCCGGATATGCATGCGGCCGATATTCCGCCCGTCAACTGCCCCGGTTGCCGGACCTGTGCGGGGATCTAAACATCCACGGAATACTCCGGGGGCTTGACGGGCGGGCGGGGCTTGACGGGCGGGGCTTTACGGGCGGGGCTTGACGGGCGGGGCTTGACGGGCGCGCGGGGCGAGGCTCAGCGGGCCCTCCCAGCCTCCCGACGTACACTCGACCGCGATGGACGACGAACGCTGGGAGCCCGGGATGCCGGTCCTCGACCGCCAGCCAGCCGGCCCGACGCCTCGCGCCGTCCGCGAGCAGCCGACCGCGCTTCCGCCGAGCCTCCGCGGTCTGCCGCCGCGCTCGGTTCCGGAGGTGGCTCCGACGCCCCTCCAGCGCCACTACGTCCTGCTGTCGGTGCCGGTCCTCATCCTCGGCACGGTCGCGATCACGGCGCTGGAGCTCGGCGCGCCGCTCGGCAGCCCCCTCGTCAAGCTCTGCGTCCTCATCGCGGCACCGCTCCTCCTCCTTACGACGGCCGACGCGATCGTCCGGATCTGGCGCTCGGCGCGGGCCTGGATGCCGGTCGACCGGACGAAGGGCCTGTTCCGCGTCGCCTGGGTGATCGTGAGCCTCGCCGGCCTCGCCGCGCTGATGGCCGGCGCGATGACCGTCCTCCTGGCATGAGCGATCGACGCCGCAGCGAGCGGACCCCCGACGGGCGCCGTCCGGACGATCGGCGCCGCGAGCCGCTCGACCTCGACCGTGGTCCCGACGCGCGCTCGACCGACATTCCCTCGGGCGGCGGCGTTCCGGCCTGGATCGCCGCATCGCTCAACTACTGCACGCGCTGCGGCGACGCCCTCCAGTTCGGGTTCATCGACGGCGAGAACCGCGAGCGGCTGGCCTGCGGGTCCTGCGGCTTCATCGCCTACGTCAACCCGCGCCTCGTCGTGACGACGATCCCGATCGACGCCGACGGCAACGTCGTCCTGCTGCGGCGGGGGATCGAGCCGGGCCGCGGCTGGTGGGCCCAGCCGGGCGGCTTCCTCGAGGTCGACGAGACCGTCACCGAAGCGGCGATCCGTGAAACGCTCGAGGAGACCGGCCTGATCGTCGAGCCGGGCGAGATCGTCGGGCTCTACACCCGACTCGAGGCGGCGGTCGTCGTCCTCGCCTTCGAGGCGCGCGTCGTCGGCGGGTCCTACCGCCTCAATCCCGAGGCGCTCGAGATCCAGGCCTTCGCCCCCGAGGCGATCCCCTGGCCCGGCATCGCCTTCAAGACGACCCACTGGGCGCTGCGCGACTGGGTCCGCCGCCGCCGCCCGGACATCCACCCGGGCGAGCGCCACTGGGAGGGCTGACCTCGCGAGCGACTCAGCCCAGGTCGATGTAGACGTTCTTCGTCTCGGTGTAGAGCTCGAGCGCGCTCATCCCGAGCTCGCGGCCGATGCCCGACATCTTGTAGCCGCCGAACGGCGCCTCGATGTGGACCGAGCTGTTCGAGTTCACGCTGATGTTGCCGGTCTGGAGCCCCTTGGCGGTCCGCAGGGCCTTGCCGATGTCGCGGCTCCAGACCGAGCCGGAGAGGCCGTACGGCGTCGCGTTCGCCATGCGCAGCGCCTCCTCCTCGGTGTCGAACGGGATGACCGACACGACCGGC
>DASTEU010000307.1:0-3102 GCA_035709325.1 Candidatus Limnocylindrales bacterium
CGTCAGGATCTTGATCAGGGTCGTCTTGCCGGCACCGTTCGGACCGAGCAGCCCGAAGAATTCGCCGGGCGCGACCTCGAGATCGACGCCCTGGAGGGCGACGACCGGGTGCGGCTTGACGTTGTAGACGCGGCGGATGCCGCGCACGTCGATGGCCGGCAAGTCGGGCGAGAGGGACACAGGACTCCCCGAGAACGGCGTGCGGAGGGACGCGGAGTATACGCCCGGATCGGCGCGCTGAGAAGGGTCCTGTCGTCTTCAGGTTCGACGGAAATCGAACATGGCCGAGCCCGCGCCGACAACTCCGGCGGGACGCCCGGGCAGGCGGGTCAGCGCATGGCCAGCCGGCGCCGGACGGCCCGCTTCGCGTGCTCGAGGACCCGTGGATCACCGAGGACGGTGAACGTCGTGTGCGCGGTGAGGAGGTACGACTCGACCTCGAAGACGAGCTGATCGACGTCCTCGTCCCTCGGCAGGTCCCCGGCCTCCCGGGCCAGCCTGACCTGTTCGGTCAGGAGCGCCATCCAGCTCGCCTGGAAGCCCGCGATGCGGTCGCGGACGGGGCCCTCCCGGTCGCCCAGGCCGCCCATCGCCGACGCGAAGAAGCAGCCGCCCGGGAAGACGCGCCGCTCCAGGTGGTCGATGAAGGCGTCGGCGAGGGCGACGAGCCGGTCGATCCCGGGGGCGGCGCGGAGTGCCGGCTCGAGGACCTCCGAGTCGTAGATCTCATTGGCCGTCTCGATCGTCGCGAGCTGGAGCTCTTCCTTGGAGCCGAAGTGGGCAAAGAGCCCGCTCTTGCTCATGCCGACGTGAGCGGCGAGATCGGCGATCGAGAGGTTGTCGAGGCCGCGGGTCGTTGCGAGTCGAGCGGCCGCAAGGAGGATCGCGCGCCGGCTGCGAATGCCGTCTGAGCGCGGCCGTCGCTGCGGCCGCGCCGTCGTGGTCGTCATTTGTCCCATCTCGATTCAGATCCTGGGTCCATGCAGAAGTTAGCACGATCGGTCGTACTTTCTCAACTGACAGATCGCACGACCGTTCGTTCTACTTAAACGCAGGAGAGCCGCCAGATGTTCCATGCCAACCCGTCCGACCCGTCCCTGACCTACACGATCCGCTACATCGGGCTTCCCGAGAACGCCGTCCCCTACCGGCCGCGCAGCGCTCGCCGGACCCGTCGCCTCGTCGCGACCGCGGCCGGCGCCGTTCTCCTGACGGTCGCGCTGGCGGCGGGCGTGGCCGCGTCACGACCGGGGGCGGCGAACGATGCCGGCTCGCCCGGCGTGCTCGTCGGGGCGGGCGAAGGGGTCTCCGGCGAGTTCCGCCTCGGGCCGGGCAACGGCCGGCCGGTGGGTTATGTCGGCCGCGTGGCGAGCGAGAAGGTGGCAGGCGAGTTCCGTCTCGGGCCGGGCAACCAGGAGCCGCCCGGCTACGTGATCGTGGATCCGATCGTGACCGCGGGCGACGGCGTCCCGGGCGAGTTCCGCCTCGGGCCCGGCAACCAGCAGCCGCCCGGTTACGTCGGGGCTCGCTGATCAGACCGCGAGCCGGGCCGCCAGCCGCCCGGCGAACCGCGCGTCGTTCACGATGAGCGATGTGTTCGCCCGGACCGCCAGGCCGTCGGTCAGCTCTGCCACCCGCCCGAGCAGCCATGGCGTGACGGCCGGGCCCTCGATCCCGGCGGCGGCGGCCTCGCCGATCGCCCGCTCGATCGCGTCGCGGGCAACCGGGGCCGGCAGGGCGTCCGCCTCCGGCACGGCGACGCAGACGGCGATCGCCGTTCCGCCCCCCAGTCCGAGGTGGGTCTCGACCAGGTCGGCGGCGGCGGCCAGGTCGGCCACCGATTCGGGCGCCGTCACGCCGAGCGAACGGGCGTAGAACCCGGGCAGCTCGGCCTGGCCGACGGCCACGACCGGCACGCCTCGCGTCTCGAGGTACTCGAGCGTCGCAGGCACGTCGAGGATCGCCTTCGGTCCGGCGCAGACGACCGCCATCGGCGTCCGGGCGAGCTCCTCGAGGTCCGAGGAGATGTCGAACGTCGCCCGCCCGGCGCCCGGCCCGCCGAGCGCGCCGCGGTGGACGCCCCCGATCCCGCCGGTCGCGAAGACCTGGATCCCGGCCGCGTGAGCCGCGATCATCGTGGCCGACACGGTCGTCGCCGCCCAGCCGCGACCGGCGAGCGAGGCGGCCAGACTGTGCCGGGCGGCCTTGCGGACCGTCCCCGGCCCAGCGACCGCAAGCGCCTCGAGCGACGCGTCGTCGAGCCCGACGAGGATCCGGCCCCCGCGGATCGCGATCGTCGCGGGGACCGCCCCGCTCTCGGCGACGGCCGCTTCGGCCGAATGAGCCACCTCGAGGTTCCGGGGGTGGGGCAGGCCGTGGCTGATGAGCGTCGACTCGAGAGCGACGACCGGCCGCCCGGCGCGCAGGGCGTCGGCGACGGCGGGCGCGAGCTCGAGGCGATCGACGATCACGTTCCGAAGCGTAGCGGCGGAGCCGGCGACCCGCGTGGCGCCATGGGCGACGACACACCGGATCGTTCAGCCCAGCGGCAGCTCCGGCGAACCGGCAGACAACTGCCGGGCGGCAGCCCGATGGCCGGCGAGTGCGGCGCGGCGCAGGGCGGCCGGTCGGTGCCGGCCCTCGGGCGGGACGGCCAGGAACGCCGAGAGGAAACCGGCGTCGAAGGCGTCGCCGGCGCCGGTCGTGTCGGGGGCCTGCAGGTGCTGGGTCGCCACCTCGAACCGCAGGCGCTCGGTCCCGTCACGGGCCATCACGGTCGCACCCTTGGGGCCGCGCTTCACGACGGCGCGCGGCGCGAAGTCGAGCATGCCCTCCACGCCATAGCGGCCCAGCAGCGCCTCGGCCTCGGCCGCGGTCGCGAAGAGGAGGTCGGGTGCCGCCTCCGTCACGAGCTCGCGTGCCACCCGTCGACCGCGACCGAGCAACGGCCCGATCGACGCGAGATCGATGCTCACCAGCGCACCCGACGCCCGGGCGAGCTCGATCGAGCGGCGCCCGGCATCGCCGAGTGGATGGCCGAGCAGCGAGTAGACCGGCAGGTGCAGCGCGTCGATGCGGCTGAACCAGGACGCCTGGAGATCC
>DASTEU010000308.1:0-3619 GCA_035709325.1 Candidatus Limnocylindrales bacterium
CAAGCGGATGTAGTCCCGCGACGCGACCCGCTCGCCGTTCTCGAGGACGAGGCCGTCCTCGAAGGCGAGCACAACGTCGTCGAGATCGTCGATCGCGACCCGCCGGCCGAACTTGGCGAAGAGGGCCTTCGTGATGAGCCGCTCGACGACCCGTTCCTCGGGCGCCTCGTCGCCGACCGATTCGAGCTCGATCTTGCCGACGGTCGAGGCGATCACGGCGCCGAGGTCGGACACGCGCGGCGCGGCGACATCCTCACCGAGCCGCACGGCCCGGCGGATCGCCGCCGCCTCGAGCACCTCGGCGTTCGCGGTCGTGACCCGGACGCTCACACCCGAGCGCTGGCTGATCTCGGGCGAGCGGCGGGCGAGGTGGGTCAGCTCGGCGAGCAGCTCGTCCATGAAGGCCGGCACGACCACCGCCGGCTCGTCGCCCGACGGCTCGAAGCGGTGCTTCTCCTGGCGGACGATGTCGAGCTCCTGTTCGAGCGTCCGCGGGTAGTGCGTCCGGACCTGCGTCCCGAGGCGGTCCTTGAGCGGGGTGATGATCCGGCCCCGGCTCGTGTAGTCCTCGGGGTTTGCGGAGGCGACGACGTAGAGATCGAGCGGGAGGCGGACGGTGAAGCCGCGAATCTGGACGTCGCGCTCCTCGAGGATGTTCAGCAGACCGACCTGGATCCGCTCGGCCAGATCGGGCAGCTCGTTGATCGCGAAGATGCCCCGGTTCGCCCGCGGGATCAGGCCGTAGTGGAGCGTCAGCTCGTCGCTGAGATAGCGGCCCTCGGCCACGCGGATCGGATCGACCTCGCCGATGAGGTCGGCGATCGTGATGTCCGGCGTCGCCAGCTTCTCCGCGTACCGGCGGTCGCGCGAAAGCCAGTCGATGGGAGCCCTGTCGCCCAGTTCCTCGACGATCGTCCGGCCGGCGGGGCTGATCGGCGCGTAGGGGTCGTCGTTGAGCTCGCCGCCCCGAACGACCGGCAGCCACGCATCGAGCAGATCGACGAGCAGCCGGGCCATCCGGGTCTTCGCCTGGCCGCGCTCGCCCAGGAAGACGAGATCCTGGCCGGCGACGATCGCGTTCTCGATCGCGGGGACGACCGTCTCCTCGTAGCCGACGATGCCCGGCATGAAGCCGCGCCCCGCGGCGAGGCGCTCGAGCAGGTTCGACCGCAGCTCCTGCTTGACGGTTCGGCTGCGCCAGCCCGAGGCGCGCAGCTCGGCGATCGTGGCGGGACGGGCGTCCTGGGATTCGGTCATCGCTGCTCCCGGAAGGAGTACGTGGGGACGGAGGCACCGGGGCCGGGAGCGTACGACCGGTCCCGCCGACCGTCAAACGGGACCTTCGGGTCAGTCGCGGAACCGATCGATCGCCTCGAGGCACGTCGCGAAGGTCGCCGAGGTCGCCTGTGCGAGGGCGATCTGGACGTGGTCGACGCCCTCCTCGCGCCAGGCCGCGAGGCCCTCGGCGATCGTGGTGGTGTCGAGCCGGAGCGCCGCGTACGGGCCGTCGCCGGGCGGCGAGCCGACCTCGACGCCGACCGTCACCCCGACGGCGGCCGGGTCGCGGCCTTCGACGGCGCACGCCTCGAGGAAGTCGGTGCGGCGTTGCCGCCAGCGTTCGTCCGGGAGGCCGAACCAGGCCGTCTGCCAGAGGTCCGCGTACCGGGCGGTCAGGCGCAACATGCGCCGACCCTTCGCCGCGACGAGGACACGCGTGGGCGGTTGCCGAGGCGGCGGGAGCAGGACCGCGTCCTCGACCTTGGTCCAGCGGCCGTCGAGCGTCACCCGCTCGCCGCGGAGGAGCGGGACGATCACCTGGAGCTGCTCGTCGAATCGCCCGACCCGATGGTCGAACGGGTAGCCGAAGGCGGAGTACTCGGGTTCGTGCCAGCCGCATCCGAGGCCGAGGATGAGCCGGCCGCCGGCGACGTCGTCGAGCGTCGCGGTCATCCGGGCCAGCAGGCCGGGCGGCCGGAAGGAGGTCGCCAGCACCAGGGCGCCGATCTCGACACGGCTCGTCGTCGCGGCGAGTGCGGCAAGGAGCGTCCACGCCTCGTGATAGCCGGCCTCGGTCCCGTCGCCGGGCCGGTAGAGGAGATGGTCCGAGACCCAGAGGCTGTCGGCGCCGCCCTCCTCGGCCAGCCGTGCCAGCGCGGAGATCTCCGACCACGAGCCGCCGTCGCCACCCCCGGGCGACTGGGCCAGCATCAGCCCGACCTTCATGAGGACTCGGTCCCATGAGCGGCGTGAAGGCCGTCGAAGGCGTAGCCGCGGAGCGCGGTCTCGACGGCGTCGGTCTCGACGATGCCGGCCGACGCGAGACCCGCGAGGTAGTCCCGGCGGGCATCCTGGTCGAGCTCGAAGTCGCCCGGCCGGGCGTCGGCGAGCGCCGCGAGCTCCGGGGTGATGCCCCAGGCGAAGTGCTCCCAGCCGCCGGGCTCGTTCGCGGTCGCGAGCACCGCCGGGCCCTGCGGCCTGACGTGGCCGCCCGCGTCACGGAGCGGCGGCCGGAGCAGATGGGCGGCCCAGACGGTCCCCTCGCGCAGGACGACGACGACGCCCGTCGCCGGTCGGAGCGGAACGGGCAACGCGAGCACCCGCTCCAGCGCATCGCCGGTCCCGGCGGTGACCGCCGCCGGTTCGCGAGCGACCGGCCGGAGGGCGGCCGCAAGCCGCTCCGACTCCTCTGCCCCAGGCGCGACGACGTGGATCGGCACGCCGGCAGCGGCCAGCGCCCACAGGAGTGCCGCCAGCTCGGCGTCGAGCGTGCCCTCGCGGATCAGCGCGATGATCGTCGTCGGGGCCACGGGATGCAGCGTAGCCGACGCTGCGCCGACCTGACGCCTGGGCGCGAAAACCTGACAGAAGCCGTCGCGACTCATGCGTACCATCGGCGCATGGCGACCCGGCCGGAGCGCTCCCCGCTGCCCGTCGACATCGTCCCGCTCACACCGGAGCGGGTCGAGGACCTCGCGGCGCTCTTCGCAGAGGGCGGCGACCCGAAGAACTGCTGGTGCGCGTTCTGGCGCGTCCGCGGATCGAGCTGGAAGGAGTGGACGGCCGAGAAGAACCGGCCGGTCGTCGAGGGCCTGGCCGGCCGTGACCCGGCGCCGGGGCTCGTCGCGTACGCGGACGGCGGGGCTACGCCCGTCGGTTGGGTCAGCCTCGGGCCGCGCGAGGACTTCGAGCGGCTCGCCCGGTCGAAGGTCCTCGCCGCGATCGACGACCGGCCGGTCTGGTCGATCGTCTGCTTCGTCGTCTCCCGCTCGGTTCGCGGCCGGGGCGTCGCCCGGGCCCTCCTCGCCGCCGCGGTCGACTACGCCCGCGACCACGGCGCGGCGACCCTCGAGGCGTATCCCGTGGATCCGTCGCGGGGTCGCGTGCCGGCGGCCTCGGCGTTCATGGGCCCGATGCCGATGTACGAGAAGGCCGGCTTCCGCCTGGTGGCTCGCCGCCAGTGGAACGCCACGACACCCGTCCGGCCGATCGTCCGGCGGGAGCTCTGAGGCTCCGTCGGGGTCGCCGACGGGTGCCCCCGCTACGTCATTTGTCGCGCTGCCGACATCGTCATCCGTCGGGGTTGACGGAGCCGCCGCGGCGCGCGTAGACTCGCCGCCGG
>DASTEU010000309.1:0-2847 GCA_035709325.1 Candidatus Limnocylindrales bacterium
CGGAACGCCCGCCTCCTCGAGCAGCTCGACGAGGATGATCGTCGTGAGCGGCGTGTACGAGGCGGGCTTGATCACCATCGTGTCGCCGGCGGCGATCGCGGGTGCGACCTTCCAGCTGATCTGGAGGAGCGGGTAGTTCCAGGGCCCGATGAGCCCGCAGACCCCGAGTGGCTCGTACACGATCTTGGCGATCGCGTCCGTCCCGGGCGTCGCGACAAGGCGCCCGGCTTCCTTGTCGGCGAGGCCCGCGTAGTAGCGGAAGACCTTGACGACGTCCTCGACGTCCCAGCAGCTCTCGCGGAGCGCCTTGCCGGTGTTGAGGGTCTCGGCTCGAGCGATCCGGTCCTTCTCGCGCTCCAGCAGGTCCGCGACGCGGAAGAGGATCGCGCCCCGTTCGGCGGCGGGCCGCCACGGCCAGTCGGTCGTGTCGAAGGCGCGCCGGGCGGCCGCGATCGCCCGCTCGACGTCGGCGTCGTCGGCGACGTCGACGGTCGCGACGACCGATCCGTCGGACGGGTAGATGACCTCGCTCGTCGCGCCCGACGCGGGCGATGTCCACTCGCCGTCGATGTACAGGTTCGGCATGGGGTCCTCGGGTCACGGAGTCGCGCCCCGAGGATGCGTCGGGGCGGCGGCGGGGGTCAAGCCACGTTGCGCCACGTGCGGGCCGGGCCGCGGCCGCCTCGGCCCCCCACCCGTCCCGCCGCCGTCAGGCGCGGCCGGGTGCGGCCTACCCGTCGCGGCCGTCCGCCACTGCTCGCCGCCGCTCGCCGCCGCGGCTCCCCGCGCCTCGGTCCCCCAGTGCCGCTCCCCTCGTCGCGGCTCCCCAGCCCCCATATTCCGTGGAGGCGTATCCGGCGCCATGGCGCGGCCGACACGTCGTTCCGAGGCTTGAATTTCGGCCGGATGCATATCCGGGAGCCCAACGCGCCTTTCAGCCCCGATTGTGCCGCGCGGTAAACATGGACGGGCCAGATGCCACACCATCCCGGTCAGTCGAGTGCCACACCTTCTAGGTCGGTACGCTCGGAGAAAACGGGTGTTGGAGGGGTCGTGAGATGGGCAAAGGGGCCGGTCGGTCGGTGGTGGCGAGCAGCGCCGGGCCATGGTCGAGGCAGTCCGCGGGGGTGCTAGCCAGCGCGAGGCGGCCCGCCGCTTCGGCGTCAGCCTCTCGACCGTCCAGCACTGGCTGAAGCGGGCGGCCGATCGGCCCCTGGCGGGTGTCGACTGGTCGGACCTGCCACGGGTCGCCCGGCGGGTCAGTCGGACCCGGATCGACATCGAGGATCGGATCCTCGACATCCGGAGGGTGCTCCGCGCCGAGAGCGTCCTCGGCGAGTACGGCCCGGCCGCCATCCGCCGGGAGCTCGAGCAGCAGGCCGATCTCGCCGGGCCGATCCCGTCGCTCCGGACGATCGCCCGGATCCTCGAGCGGCGCGGCGCGCTCGATGCCAGGCGGCGCGTCCGTCGGCCGGCGCCCCCGGCCGGCTGGTACCTGCCCGACCTCCGCCGGCGGCTGGTCGAGCTCGACAGCTTCGACGTCATCAGCGGCCTCCGCCTCAAGGGCGGCGTCGATCTCGACATCCTGACCGGGATCTCGCTCCACGGCGGGCTGATGGCCGCCTGGCCCACGGCCGGGGTCAGCGCTCGACTGACCGTCGACGCCCTCGCCGAGCACTGGCGATCGGTCGGACGGCCGGGCTATGCCCAGTTCGACAACGACACCCGGTTCATCGGTGGTCACGCCCATCCCAACTCGATCGGGCCGGTCATCCGGTTCTGCCTTGCCGTCGACGTCGTGCCGGTCTTCGCCCCGCCGGTCGAGATGGGCTTCCAGGCCGCGGTCGAGGCGCTCAACGGCCGCTGGCAGCGACAGCTCTGGGCCCGCTTCTGGAACCCGACCCTGGCCGAGCTCCAGGCCCGCTCCGCCGCGTACGTCGCGGCGTCCCGCGCCCGCTCGGCCGTCCGGATCGAGGCGGCGCCGGCGCGGACGCCGTTTCCGACGGATCAGATCGATCTCAGCCGACCGCCGGCCGGGCGGCTCGTCTTCCTCCGGCGGACCAGCGACACGGGCAGCGTCGCGATCCTCGGCCGGCGCTATCCGGTGGACCCCCGCTGGCCGCACCGGCTGGTCCGTGCCGAGCTCGAACTCGATGCCCGACGCCTCAGCTTCTTCGCCCTTCGGCGGCGGGACCCTGACGATCAGCCCCTCCTGAGCGAGGTCGCTTTCGAGCCGCCAGCCCGCTGGTATCGCTGACCGGAAAGGTGTGGCACTTCTCGTCCAGTCGGAGTTTCGACTGACCGGGATGGTGTGACACTTGGCCATGGACGGAATATCCGGCGGCGCTCAGGTGCGTACCCGCGGTCGCCGGCCGCAACCCGCCGGCTTCTGTGCCGCCACGCGGACCAAGCGACCGGCGAGAGCCTCGAACACGGTCGCGACGAGCCCTTCAGCCGCCCGGTGGTCCGCCACGCGCAACAGGCGACCGGCGAAGGAGCTGAAACGGCTCCCTGCCGCGCTCCCGGCGGTCGCTTGGTCCGCCTCGCGGAACACCTGCCGCCGGCCGCGGGATCCCCGGCCGCGGGCCGCCGCGCCACGGGTCGCATCGGCACGCCGGCCGCCCCGACGGACGCACTTCCAGAGCGCGATACTCTGCCTTGGCCCGTCACCGAGAAACACGAGGACCTCCGCCGATGAGCTCGCTTCCCGATCAGGCACGCGTCGTCGTCATCGGCGCCGGCATCGTCGGCAACAGCATGGCCTGGCACCTGGCCCGGCTCGGCTGGCGGGACATCGTCCTGCTCGACAAGGGGCCGCTGCCCAGCCCCGGCGGCTCGACCGGCCAT
>DASTEU010000310.1:0-3069 GCA_035709325.1 Candidatus Limnocylindrales bacterium
GGGCTGGCTGCCGGCCATCCTGTGGTTGATGATCGGCGTCAGCTTCATCGGCTGGGCGAGCGACTACAGCGCGATCATCATGGCCGTCCGCAACGACGGCAACTCGCTGAGCGCGATCGCCCACAAGCTGATCTCGCCGCGAACGCGGCGGATCCTCTTCGTGTTCATCTTCTTCTACCTGCTGCTGATCGCCGGCGCCTTCGTCGGGATCATGGCCGCGATCCTCGCCGCCCGGCCCGACGTGCCGTTCGGGATCCTGGTCCTCGCGATCATGGGCCTCTTCGGCGGCTACGCGATCTATCGGATGCGGATGAGCATCATCGGGGTCACGGTCCTGACCGTAGGGGTCACGATCGCCGCGATGGCCCTCGGCCCGTTCGGTGCGACGTTCGAGGCCGGCCAGCCGCCCAACTGGTCGACCGCGCCGATCGCCGGGGCGTTCAACCAGATCAACCAGTCGGTCAACACCGGGCCGCTCTGGACGGTCATCGATCCGACGAACGCCGACCCGCGGATCCCGCCGGCGGCCGCCGACGGCACCCGTCCGACGACGCCCGCCTTCAACGCCGCGACCGGCGAGATCAACGTCCTGCCGAGCTTCCTGCTGGCGGCGCTCGCGCTGCTCGTCTTCAGCTACCTCGGGGCGAACACCGCGATCTGGCGCTTCGCCCAGCCGGTGAACTACATCGGCTTCTGGATCACCGCGATCGTCATCGGGGTGAGCGCGATCGGCGCGCTCCTCGCGCCGTTCACGAACGCCGAGGTGGCGGCCTTCAAGCTCGACGCGTTCAAGGGCTTCTCGCCGACGATCGCGAGCGGCGCCCTGCAGCCCCTCTGGCCGATGCTCTTCGTGACGATCGCCTGCGGGGCCATCTCCGGCTGGCACGCGCTCTTCGGGTCCGTCGGGACGGCCCGACAGCTGGAGTACGAAACCGACGCGCTGCCGGTCGGCGGCGGCGGGATGTTCTCCGAGAACACGCTCGGGCTCCTGTCGCTCACCGCGGTCGCGATCGCCGGAGGCGCCGGAGCGGGCGCGTTCGCGTCGGGGGTCGGCAACCTCATCAACGTCGCGAGCTTCGGGGCGATCGGCGTCCCGTTCGGGACGGCCCTCGGCTTCGGGGCGTTCGTCGTCATCGTCCTCACCGTGGTCCAGCTCGTGTTCCGGGTCATGCGGGTGACGCTCGGCGAATGGCTCGGCGAACGCTGGGTCGGGTTCAAGAACCAGCACGTCGCGTCGGTCGTCGGCATGGTGGTCACGATGGCCCTCGTCCTGTCCGGGACGTGGGTCTATCTCTGGCAGCTGTTCGGGGCCGCGAACCAGCTGATGGCCGCGCTCAGCCTGCTGCTCGTGACCGTGTGGTTGCGGTCGGTCGGGCGGAATCCGGCCTACGCCGGCATCCCGATGGTCTTCATGTACGTCACGACGATGGCGGCGACCGCCGTCACCGGCTACAACCTGCTCGTGACGATCGCGACGCGAGCCGACCAGGCGGCGATCTCCGTGCTCGGCGCCTGGGCGATGATCGCGGTCTCGGTCCTCCTGCTCGTCGCCTCGGCGCTCATCGCGTGGGACGCCTGGCAGGCCTGGAACCGCTATCGCGGTGCGCCGGAGCCGGAGCCTGCTCCGGCCGCCACGACCTGATCGCGCTCACGGCGATCGAACCCGAGGGCCCGCGCGACGCGCGGGCCCTCGATCACCTGCCCTCAGAGCCCGCCGGCGCCGGACAACCGCGTCGCGAGGTCGCGGATCGGGGCGAGGACGCCGGCCGGGTTCGAGGTGCGGGCCGGCGGCCGGAAGTGGACCTCGACGTGCGGCACGACCGGCTGGACGGTCAGCCGCCAGACGCCTTCGGTGGCACTCGTCAGCTTGGTCCACGCCGTCCGCACCGCGGCCTCGTCCGCTCCGGGGCCGGCGAGCGCCACGCAGCCGCCCGGCCATTCGCGCGGCCGCAGACCGTCGTCGGGGTCGCCGTTGCGGCCGGTCCAGCCGCTCGGATCGCGGACGTCCATGCTGAATCGCGGCGCCCGGCGGAGGTTGGCCCGGACGATGACGAAGTCGCGCCGGCCGCGCCAGCGAGCGTACGCCCACAGCAGGGCGACGTCGCGCGGCTCGAGCACGGCGAGGACCGTCGCCTCGCGGAACGGCGCCTCCGGCTCGACGATCCCGAGCTCGACCGCCGAGCTGCCCAGCCAGCGCAGCGTCGTCCGCCGGCCGAGCATCGGCAGCGCGTCCTGGAGCCAGCGGAGCAGGTCGTTGCCGGTGCGGATGTTCCACTGGGTCCCGATGGCGAACCAGAGCATGACGAAGAGGATCAGCCCGATGACGATCGTTGGGCCGAAGGCCTCGAGCGGCGGCATGGACCGAACGATACGACGCCGAGTGCGGACGCGGCCTCTGCTAGATTCGGGCGACGACGGCAACGCCCCGACGAGGCAGGCGAGGCCCATGGACCGGTTCGTGCGCGGCGAGACCCCACCGCCGGACGACGGCGGACGCCACTCCTCCCTGGCAGGGTTTCGCGGGGCGCTGACCGAGTTCGTCTACGGCATGACCGGCTACGAATTCGCCCGCCAGGCGATCGAGACCCGGGCCGCCCTCGAGAACATCTTCCTCGTCGTCGTCATCGGCGACATGGTCGGCCTGCCGGTCCTGCCGCCGTACTACTCGCTGCGGCTCCTGCCGTTCGTGACACCCGAGATCGCGACGTGGAAGCGCCGCGTCCTGCGCGAGCGCGAGTTCACCGACCAGCACGAGCTCCATCTGCACGGCGTGTGACAGGCCCCGAGGGTGCGACTGGCCCCGAAGGTGCGACAAGCCCGAAAGGAGGACGCGATGCCTGAGGATTCCGGACCCCGCGACGAGGCCCAGCCGGGTGGCGCGAGGGGCATCCTCGGTCGGCTCCGGGAGGTCACCTACGGGATGGCCGCCCACGACATGACGCGGTACGCGCTACGGACGCGGGCGAGCATGGAGCATCTCTTCATCCTGACGACGATGGGCGACATGCTCGGCGTGCCGATCCTGCCGCCCTACTACTCGCTGCGGCTGTTGCCCTACTCCGTTCCCCA
>DASTEU010000311.1:0-3517 GCA_035709325.1 Candidatus Limnocylindrales bacterium
GGCCGTCGCTGCGGCCTGCTGGGCGGTCGGTGGACATGTTCGGCACGCTCGTCGGCTCAGCCTCGTCGCGGCCGGGGCGCTCGCGATCGGCCTGCGCCTCGTCGCCGCACCGGCGCCGCCTCCCACTGCGGCGCCGATCCCGGACGGCGACGGCCCCTGGAACGGGGTCGTCATGACGGTGGGCGCGGTGCGCGAGGGGAGCCAGGTCGCGACCCTTCGCCTGGAAGTCGAGGGCGAGCCGGCCGTGGCGGCGACGCTGCCGCGGTTCCCGGAGATCGAGCCCGGCGAGCGGGTCGTCGTCGACGGGTCGATCCGACCGCCGCCCGACGGTCCCTACGGCGACTACCTGCGGCGCAGCGGTGTGACCGGGACGCTCCGCTCGCGGGTCCTCGAGGTCGTCCCCACGACGGCCGACCCCGCGACCCACCTCGAGCGGTTGCGGCGACACGCCGGCGACGCCCTGGCGGCAGCCATTCCCGAGCCCGAAGCGGGCCTCGCGGCCGGCATCGTCGTCGGGCTGCGGGACCAGGTCGATCGCGGCCTTGCGGCCGCCTTCACGACGGTCGGGGTCAGCCACATCGTCGCAATTTCGGGCTGGAACATCGCCATCGTCGCCGCGAGCGTCGCGGCGCTCGGCGGCGGCCTGGCCCGGCGGCGTCGGACGCTGCTCACCGCGGGCGCGATCGCCGCGTACGTCCTGTTTGCCGGGGCGTCGCCCTCAGTCGTGCGGGCGGCGGTCATGGCCGGGGTCGTCCTCGTCGCCCGTGAGACCGGCCGAGCGGGTCGGGCCGCAGCCGCCCTCGGCTGGGCGGCCACGCTCCTGCTCCTCGCCGACCCGGGCCTCGTGACCGACGCGGGCTTCCAACTCTCTGCGTTGGCGACCGCCGGGATCCTTGCCTGGGCCAGCCCGCTCCAGGCGGCGATCGGGTCGCTCGGTCGATGCCGGCTGCCCGGCTGGCTCGTCGAGTGCCTCGCGGTCTCGCTCGCCGCCCAGGCGGCGACCCTGCCGATCGTCCTGCTCGCCTTCGGTCGCCTGGCGATCGTCGCTCCGGCGGTCAACCTGCTCGTCGTGCCGCTCGTCGCCCCGGCGATGGCCGCCTGCGGAATCGCACTCCTCGGGGGAATCGCCGCGCTCGCCGGCGCTCCGACGATCCTCGCCACCCTGCTCGGACTGCCCGCCTGGTTCCTGCTGTCGCTGATCGTCGGAGCCGTCGAGGTCTTCGCCCGGCTGCCGTTCGCGAGCGCCGCCCTCGAGCCGCCGTGGAACGTCGTCGGCGCGGGGCTGAGCGGGCTCGGGCCGGTCGCGGCGTTCTGGTTCGGGCGTTGGCGTCGGCCTGCCCGGCCGAGAGCCGCGGCGACGGGGCCGGCGATGCCGATCCCGCCCGCCCCGGTTACCACGCGATCTTCGAGCGCCGCCTCGGCTGGGCCCTCGCAGCGCCGCCGTCAGGTCGGCGGCCGGGCGGCGGCGAGGGCGGTCGCGCTCGCCCTCGTCGCGTCGCTCGTCGGCGTCGGGCTCGCGTTCGCCCATCGGCCGGACGGCCTGACACGGATCACGGTCCTCGACGTCGGCCAGGGCGACGCGATCCTCGTGGAGGGCGGTCGCGGCGGGCGGCTCCTCGTCGACGGCGGGCCCGATCCCGATCGCCTGCTGATCGAGCTCGACCGGCGGCTGCCGCCGTGGGATCGGCGCATCGACGCCGTCGTCCTCACCCACCCCCACGAGGACCACGTCGCGGGGCTCGCCCTGCTCCTGACGCGCTACCGGGTCGGCCGCGTCTTCGAGCCGGGCATGCGCGGCCCGGGGCCGGGCTACCGCGAGTGGGCCGCGATCCTCGCCCGCCCGGATGCCCCGGAGCGCGGTCGCCTGCTCACCGGCGACCGGCTCGCCGTCGACGGACTGGCGCTCCAGGTTCTCTGGCCCGATCCCGGCCGCGTCCCCTCCGAACCCGCCGACACCGGCCGCGCGATCAACGACGTCTCGATCGTGCTGCTCGGCGAGGTCGACGGTCGGCGGTTCCTGCTGACCGGGGACGTGGAGGATGACGTCGACCCGATCCTCGCCGGCCGAGGCCTCCCGCCGATCGACTTCCTCAAGGTCGCCCACCATGGCAGCGGGACCGCCTCGACCGACACGTTCCTCGACCTCGTCCGCCCGTCGGTCGCGGTCGTGTCGGCCGGGGCCGACAACCCCTACGGACACCCCGCCCGCTCGACGCTCGAGCGGCTCACCGCGACCGGCGCCCGGGTCCTCCGAACCGACGCGGACGGCTCGGTCGAGGTCGCGATCGGCGGCGGCCGGATGACGGTCCGGACGAGCGGGCCGCGAGCGGCCGGGAACGCGCCGGCGCCTGTCGCCATCGCCGCGCTCGCCGGCGCGCCCGGTCCTCCCCCGCCCCGTTCCACGCCTGCTGGGCCGCTTCGCCCACCGCCTGCCGCGTCGCTGTTCGCCTGCGCGGTACCATCGAGCGGATGACCGTTCCCGGGCGGGTCGAGGCCGCCGAGTTGCTGCTCTCCCTCGATCCACCCGGCTGGTTCCTCCGTCACTCACGGGCGGTCGCCGAAGTCGCCGCGTGGCTGGCCCGCCGCACGGCGGCCCGGAGCCCGATCGACCGGGGGCTCGTGGAAGCGGCGGCGCTTCTTCACGACGTCGACAAGTCGGTGCCGGCCGACGACCCGGTCCGGGCTTTGCCGCACGGCGAGGGCTCGGCGGCCTGGCTCGCCGGTCGGGGCTACCCGGAACTTGCCGACGCGGTCGCCGCCCACCCGGTCACCAGGCTGCTCGACGCGACGGCGGCGGAGCGGCTAATCGGCGACTCGCCGCTCGAGACGCTCCTCGTCGCCTATGCCGACAAGCGCGCCGGCCAGCGCCTCGAGCCGATGGACGCCCGCTTCGCGTCGTGGCGACGCCGCTACCCCGACAGCTGGACCCCGACGGAGAGCGCCCGGGTCCGCTCCTACGCCGATCGCCTCGAACGGCGCGTGTGCGATGCGGCCGGCGTGCGGCCCGGCGACGTCCGCCGGTTGGCCTGGACGGGCCCGGCACTGCGTCTCGCGCCCGTCGCGACCGAACGCCAACGCGCGGCCGGCCGGCTCGCCTCGTGACGTCGGCGATCGCGTTCTTCTGGGGCGACGACGATCTCGCCGCGGCGCGGGCGGTCGACCGCATGGCAGGCGAGCTGGCGACGACGGCGGGTGGACCCGTCGAGCGCTTCGAGGTCCGGGGCGACCGGACCCAGGCGGCGGGCCAGATCGGCCAGATCCACGAGCGGCTCGCGACGCAGTCGATGTTCGGCGGCGGGTCGCTCGCGATCGTTTCCAACGCAGGGGCCCTGACCGTCAAGGCCGAGGATCGGGACGCGCTCATCGGCCTGCTCCGCCTCGTCGCTCCCGGCAACGGGATCGCCTTCGTCGAATCGACGCCGACCGGCGCCAAGGACCCCGGACAGAAGCGGCTCGTCGATGCGATCCGCTCCGCCGGCGGAGAGATCCGGACGTTCCGCGCCCCAAAGGCCGGCGA
>DASTEU010000312.1:0-3882 GCA_035709325.1 Candidatus Limnocylindrales bacterium
TCAGAACCACCGGACGCCGGCGCCGAGGCTCATCGCCATCGTCGTCAGCACTGCCACCGCCGTCGCGAAGCGCGCCAGGTTCGCCTTCACAGTCGTTCCCTCGTGCGTTCTGCATCGTCGGCCCGGCGGCCGGGCGGTCTCTGCTCGAAAGCTGAGATCCCTGGCTTTGCGTCCCCGCCTCGCGGCGGGTTTGCCCTGGACGGACCCCGGATGGGAGACGATCGTCGTCTCGGGAGCCAAGGTGCCAGTACCAGCGTGGGGTCGCCATGACCCGCCAGTACTATTCGGTGCCCGGGACTGGTCCGAGTTTCCCCGATGCACCGGGCCGCGCCCACCACATCGGCACGACGATCGCCACGACGACGCCGATCGCGATGAGCAGATCGCCGACGCTGAAGACGTTCGTGAACGGCAGCCAGGCCGGCAGCGCGAGGACGTCGGTGAGGGGTTCGAGCACCGGGTTCGCGATGACCTTGCTGTTCGAGTACGTCGTGATCGCGCCCTGGCCCACCTCGGCCCGGGCCGCCGCACCGGCCGGCATGTAGCCGCCGTTCGCGACGATCGCGGTGAGGTTCGAGGCGGCTCCGGCCGCGACGATCGCGAGGCCCGGCACGCGGACGTTGCGCAGGACGGCGACGAGGACGAGCGCCGTCGAGCCCACATAGATGATCGGCCCGAGCACGTCGCCGACGCGATCGCTCACCGGGCCCGCGAACAGGACGACCTGGATGGCGAAGCCGAGGATCGCCAGCCACGCCCATCGGAAGTGGATCGCCGCGAGGCCCGCCGGCCGGCCGCCGACGAGGAACCCGAGGAGGAGCCCGAGGAGGACGGCGTAGAGCAGGAACATCAGGCGCCGGCCTCGCCGGTCCGGAGGCCTGCCGGCCGGGCTCGGCCGACGATCTCCCGCCCGGCCCGGGCGATCTCGACGATCCGCTCGGCCGGCTCGGGCCGCCCGAACTGGTAGCCCTGGCCGAATTCGCAGCCGAGCTCCATGAGCCGGTCGGCCTGGGCGCGCTCCTCGATCCCCTCGGCGACGATCCGAAGTCCGAGCGTCCGGCCGAGCGCGAGGATCGCGTGGGCGAAGGCCCACTCTTCGGCGTCGCGATCGGCCGGGACGACGAACTCGCGGGCGATCTTGAGGATGTCGACCGGGAACCGGCGCAGATAGCCGAGCGAGGAGTAGCCGGTCCCGAAGTCGTCGACGGCGATCCGGACGCCGCGCGCCCGGAGCGCGGTCAGCTTGACGATCGCGCCCTCGGTGTCGCCGAACATCGCGGTCTCGGTCAGCTCGAGGATCAGGCGGTCCGGCGGCAGACCGGTGAGGGCGAGCACCCGCTCGATCTCGTCGATGAAGTCGGGTTGCTGAAGCTGGAGCGAGGACAGATTGACGCTGATCGAGAATCCGGGCTCGAGGTCCGATGTGCGGATCCAGTCGGCCGCCTGGCGGCAGGCCTCGGCGAGGACCCAGCGGCCGAGGGCGAGGATCGTGCCGTTCTCCTCGGCGAGCGGGATGAACTCGTCGGGCGCGACGAGGCCGCGCGTCGGGTGGCGCCAGCGGACGAGCGCCTCGACGGCGGTCGGCCGCCCGGTCGCGAGCTCGACGATCGGCTGGTAGTAGACGACGAGCTCGCCCCGGCCGACGCTCCGCGACAGCTGCGCGGAGAGCTCGTGGCGGGCGATGAGCGCGGCGTGCATCCGCGGGTCGAAGATCGCCACACGGCCCTTCCCGCCCGCCTTGGCGGTGTACATCGCGACGTCGGCATTGCGGAGCAGGTCGTCGGCCCGCTCGCCGGCGCGGTGGCCGACCGCGATCCCGAGGCTGCCGCCGATCACCAGCTCGCGGCCGTGTAGGGGGAACGGGGCCTGGAGCGTCTCGATGATCCGGGCGGCGACGGCCTTCGCCCGGCCGAGACCGACGTCGTCGACGAGCAGGATGCCGAACTCGTCGCCGCCCAGCCGGGCGGCCACGTCATCGGCCCGGATGCAGCCGCGGATCCGCTCTCCGACGCCGGCAAGGAGGCGGTCTCCCGCCGCGTGGCCGAGCGTGTCGTTCACGAGCTTGAAGTCGTCGAGGTCGAGGAACAGGACCGCGGTGACGGCGCCCGGCCGCAGTCCGGCGAGGCGCCGCTCGACCTGCTCGGCGAACATCACCCGGTTGGCGAGCCCGGTCAGCGGATCGTGATAGGCCTGGTAGCGCAGCTCCTCCTTGAGCCGCGACAGCTCGGCGAGGGACTGTTCGAGTTGTCCGTTCTCGAGGGCCACCGCGGCCTGGTTGGAAAGGGTCTCGAGCAGGCGCAAGTCGTCCTCCTCGAAGCCGGTCCCCGCGGTCAGCCGGTTGGCGACGCGCATGAGGCCGATCTGCCCCGAGTCGCCGACGAGCGGGCTCAGCATCGCCTGGCGCAGCGGCGGACCGCTCCAGGACGATCCATCCGCCGCGTCCTGGAAGCGGGCACCGGGCTCCGCTTCGAGTCGGGCCCGCACCGCGGCATACAGGCCGTCCGGCTCCGGCAGCATGACGCCCGCCGGGCCCTCGTGGAGCGACGTCGTCCGCAGCGCGTCGCCGCCGGCGGCCCGCGGGTAGAGGATGATCTCGGCGAGCTCGGACCGGAACATGCCCCGGGCGTGGTCGAGGAGGGCGACGAGCGCCGAGTCGAGCTCCGGCGAGTGCTGGAGGATCCGGCTCGACTCGTACAGCAGCTCGAGCCGCTCGTGTTTCTCGCGCTCCGAGACGTAGGCCCGGTAGGCGAGGTACAGCGCACCGAGCGGGATCACGAGCAGCCAGGCCGCCGACGGCTCGATCCACATGACGGTCACCGCGAGCAGCGCGAGGCTCGTGTTCGCCAGGGCGACGAGGCTGCCGAACCGGATCATCTCGGGCAGCTTCTGGAACTGCGGCGCACCGCCCGAGAGCGAAATCGCCGTCGCGATCGTGAAGACCGAGAAGACGCTGCCGGCGACCATCGCCGCGAAGGCGGCCAGCCAGTCGACCGGCGTGGGCACCGCGTCGAAGCGGCCGATCGCGTGGAAGATCACGAGCTGGAGGACGGCGATCGCCGCGAAGTTGGCGAGGTTGAACGTCAGCTTGACGACCGACTGGCGGGCGGCGATCAGCGCGGCCCCGGAGCCGACGAGCGAGGCGAGCAGGTAGTCGGTCGGCGAGAGGAAGAAGAGGCCGAGTACCGCCGGCACCTCGCTGAGCGAGAACGAGTGGGTCTCGCGCCGGAAGTGGACGACGATGACCTTCGACTCCGCGGCGAGGAAGCCGAGGGCGAGGAGCGGCCAGGGCAGCCCGATCGGCCGGGCCGCGTCGGTGATCGGCGCGACGTAGGCGACCATCGCCCCGGTCGCCATGACGCCGAGCACCGCGATGAAGAGCCAGACCCGCCGGGCCTCGCGGCGCTCCAGCGCCCGTCGCGCGGTGGCGGCCCGGGCGGTCGCGTGCGCAGCCAGCCAGCCCAGAGCGGAACGGATGGCGGACCGGGCCGCCGGCGCCGGGGGCGGCTCGGATGCGAGCTGGTGCAGTTCGGTCATGTCCGGTCGGGTGCTCACCAGTGCGTGATGCCAGTCTGCCCGCGACGACGCGCCCCGAAGGGCGTCCAGAAGTACCAGACCGCACAGGACCATTGCCGACTCCCCGGGACCCACCCGGCGGGGGCGCCCGCCGACCGCCGACGGGACCTCTGCTACGCTCAGTGGCCCGTCGCTCCGCGACGCGTCCACGCTGCAGCCGAGACCGATGACCGAACCGAACCGACCCCGCACGATCGTCGAGAAGATCTGGGACGACCACGTCGTCAGCCAGGAGCCGGGTGCGCCGGCCGTCCTCGCGGTCGATCTCCATCTCGTCCACGAGGTGACCTCGCCGCAGGCGTTCGCCGG
>DASTEU010000313.1:0-6847 GCA_035709325.1 Candidatus Limnocylindrales bacterium
CCAGGACATCGTCTGGATCAGCAACGACTCGCTCGGCGGCTTCACGATCAACGGCCGCGGCTTCCCGGCCACGGCCCCGATCGTCGCGAACCTGGGCGAGAAGATCGCGATCCGGTTCATGAACGAGGGTTCGATGATGCACCCGTGGCACCTCCACGGGATGCCGATGCACGTCGTCGCCCGGGATGGCTTCGCGCTCGGCAGCGCGGCGTTCTTCTGCGACACGCTGGGCGTGAACCCCGGCGAGCGCTGGGACGTGATCGTCGACTGCAACGCCCCGGGCGCGTGGGCGTTCCACTGCCACATCCGGCCCCACGCCGAGGGCCGCGACGGGATGTTCGGGATGGTGACCGCGCTCGTCGTCCAGGAGGCCGCGAGCGCGTCGGCGGGTTCTTCCGCCGGCACATCGGCAGGTTCGGCGGCGCTGGCTCGGGCCGCCGCGCCGGGCTCGGCGGCCGGGCGGGCGGCAGGACCCGTTCGGACGGCCGCCGCGTCGGCCGGCTCGACCGCCCTCGCCTGTCGCATTCCGACCGCCTGATCCACCGCCGCGGGCCGCCGGGGAGCCCAAAGGCAGCCCGCCGATCGGCGACGCCGACGGTCCGTCGAGGCGTCCCTGCGAGGCGAGGCTCGCGCTGCGAATGGGGGCTAGGATGGACCCGTTCGTACGAAGGAGGACGCCATGCAGGGCGCGACGACGGCGGCCGAGACGACCGCCCCCGATGCCGGCGATGCCGAGGAGCTCGCAACGATCGCTCGGTACCGCCGGGCGGCCAACTACCTCGCCGCGGTCCAGGTCTACCTTCGTTCGAACGCGCTGCTCCGGCGGCCGCTCCAGGCCGACGACATCAAGCCTCGGCTGCTCGGTCACTGGGGCACGTCGCCGGGGATCAACCTCGTCGTCGCCCACCTCAACCGTCTCATCCGGCGGCGCGGCCTGCGCGCGCTGATGATCACCGGCCCCGGCCACGGCGCCGCCGCGAACCTCGCGAACCACTACCTCGACGGGTCCCTCGCCGAGTTCTATCCGGAGATGACCCGCGACGCGGCCGGCGTCGAGCGCTTCGTCCGGGCGTTCTCGTGGCCGGGCGGCTTCCCGTCGCACCTCACGCCGGGCACGCCCGGCACGATCCACGAGGGCGGTGAGCTCGGATACGCGCTGGCGACCGCCTTCGGGGCGGCGATGGACGATCCCGATCTCTTCGTCGTCTGCATGGTCGGCGACGGCGAGGCCGAGACCGGGCCCACCGCCGGCTCGTGGAACGGGAACCGCTTCCTCGACCCCGCGACCGGCGGCGCCGTGCTGCCGATCCTCGACGTCAACGGCTACAAGATCAGCTCGGCGACGATCACCGGCACGATGACCGACGAGGAGCTCGAGACGTTGTTCGAAGGCTACGGTTGGGAGCCGATCGTCGTCTCGGGCGACGACGATTCGGTCGACGCGACGATGGCCGCGGCGATGGATCGGGCGGCCGATGCGATCGCGGACCTCCAGAAGCGGGCCCGCGGGGGCGAACGGATTCTCCGTCCGCGCTGGCCGATGATCGTCCTGCGCACGCCCAAGGGCTGGACCGGCCCGGAGATCGTGGACGGCAAGCGGGTCGAGGGCACGCACCGCGCGCACCAGGTCCCCGCCCCGAACGCGCGGACGAATCCCGGCCACCTTGCGATCCTCGAGGAGTGGTTCCGCTCGTACCGTCCGGAGGAGCTCTTCGACGAGGAGGGTCGGCCCGCGGCCGGGATCCTCGAGGCGGTCCCCGAGGGCGACCTGCGCCTGGGCCTGAACGACACGGCGATCGGCGGCCGGCAGCGCCTCCCGCTCGAGCTGCCGGACGCGGCGATCGCCGCGGTCGACGTCCCGGCACCAGGCGGCGTCGACGCCGGCGCACTCGATCGGGTCGGAGTGTTCCTCGCCGAGGTCATGCGCCGGACCGAGCGCGAGCGCAACTTCCGGATCTTCTGTCCCGACGAGCTCGAGTCGAACAAGCTCGGTGCCGTGCTCGACGTCACCGGCCGGGCGTTCACCTGGTCCGACGACCCCGAGAGTCGCTTCGCCCCCGACGGCCGCGTCGTCGAGGTCCTCTCGGAGCACCTCTGCGAGGGGTTCCTCGAGGGTTACCTCAAGACCGGCCGGCACGGCCTCTTCCCGTGTTACGAGGCGTTCATCCAGATCGTCGACTCGATGATCGCGCAGTACGCCAAGTGGCTGAAGGTGTCGAGCGAGGTGCCATGGCGACCGCCGCTCGCGTCGCTGAACATCCTGCTGACCTCGGACGCCTGGCGCCAGGACCACAACGGCTACTCGCACCAGAATCCGGGCTTCATCAACTCCCTGCTCACGAAGAAGGGCACGGTCCTCCGAATCACGCTGCCGCCGGACGCGAACACACTCGTCGAGACCGTCTACCGCTGCCTGACCTCGGTCGGCTACATCAATCTCGTCGTCGCGACGAAGCAGCCGCTCCCCCAGTGGCTCACGATGGACGAGGCGAAGGCCCACGCGACGGCCGGCGCATCGATCTGGCGCTGGGCATCGACCGACGAGGGCGTCGACCCCGACATCGTCCTCGCCGCCGCCGGCATGGTCCCGACGAACGAGATCCTGGCGGCGACCGACATGTTGCGCCGCGACGTGCCGGAGTTGCGGGTCCGCGTCGTCAACGTCATGGACCTGATGCGGCTCGAATCGCGGCGGAGCCATCCCCACGCGCTCGAGCCCGAGCCGTTCGAGTCGCTGTTCACCGCCGAGCGGCCGGTGGTCTTCGCGTTCCACGGCTACCCGTCGGCGATCCATCAGCTGATCTCGGCCCGCCCGAACGCGACGCGCTTCCACGTCCGCGGCTACAGCGAGGAGGGGATCACGACGACGCCGTTCGACATGCTGGTCCGCAACGGCTCGAGCCGCTTCCAGCTCGCCGCCGAAGCGATCCGTCGCTCCGGCCGGGCCGGGACGCGGGCCGGCAGCCAGGCGATCGACCGCTACCTGCTCGCGATCGAGGAGCATCGGGCGTACATCCGGCAGCACGGCGACGACCCCGAGCCGCTGCGAGCCTGGCGCTGGAGCGCGGACGTGACGTCGGCCGACGGCGGGCTCCGCTGACCGACGCTCCCGGCGAGGCGGCGACGCGACCCGTGCCGGACATGCCGCCGGGGTCGGGTTCGCCGGGATCGGGCTCGGCGCAGTACCGGATCCTCGTCCTCAACGCGGGGTCGAGCTCGATCAAGGCGAGCGTCGTCGAGGTCGGGGCGGGACCGATCGGGAGCACCCCTCCGCCGCCCATGGCCCGGGCGACCGTCGAGCGCGACGACGGCGTCTCGATCGACCCGTCGGCGGCCGTCCCGGAGCTGCTCGATCGCCTCGCTGCAGAGGGCGGCGAGCCGCTGTCGTTCGCGGCGGTCGCCCATCGCGTCGTCCACGGCGGGCCTCGCCTCACCGCGCCGGCGCTCGTCGTCGGCGACGTCCTCGCGACGATCGAGTCCCTCGCGCCGCTCGCGCCGCTCCACAACCCCGGCGCCGCCGCCACGATCCGCGCGGGCCTCGCGGTGCTGCCGGACGTCCCCCACGTCGCCTGCTTCGATACCGGCTTCCACGCCACGTTGCCCGAGGTCGCCTGGCGTTATCCGGCGCCCGGTCGCTGGTTCGAGGCGTGGGGCGTCCGCCGCTTCGGGTTCCACGGGCTGGCGGTCGAGTGGGCCGTGGAGCGGGCGGCCGTCCTCCTCAGGCGGCCGGCGACGGAGCTCGGGCTCGTCGTCGCCCACCTCGGGGGCGGCAGCTCGATCACCGCGGTCGGTGGTGGGCGTTCGGTCTGGACGTCGATGGGGATGACGCCGCTCGAGGGCGTGATGATGGGCAGCCGGGGCGGGTCGATCGATCCGGGGATCCTGATCCAGCTCCTCGAGGACGGGAGGCTGGACCTCGGCGGGCTGCGGCACGACCTCGAGCGGGGGTCGGGCCTGCTCGGCGTGTCCGGACGGTCGGCCGACGTGCGCGAGCTCGAGGCCGCCGCGGCCGGCGGCGAGGAGCGGTCCCGCCTGGCGCTCGAGATGTTCGCCGACCGGGCGGCAGCCGGGATCGCGGCGGCGGCCACGCGGCTGGTCCGCCTCGACGCGCTCGTCTTCAGCGGCGGGATCGGCGAGAACGCCGGGCGCCTCCGGGCGGCCATCGTCGGCCGGCTGGCCGTCCTCGGCCTTGCGCCGATTTCGGAGTCCGAAACCGGACGGGATCGCGTGCTCGACGCGGTAGAGGGGCCCGACGATGCCGCGGCACCGGGCGCAGGCGATCGACGGATCGCCCTTCGGGTTGAGGCCCGCGAGGATCTCGTCGCGGCGCGTGCGGCCGCGGGCTTCGTTTAAAGCGCCCGCAGGGGTACCATCGACATCAGACGAGATCGGGTGCCGGATCCGTGGTGCCCTCGCCACGAGTGCCCGACCGTCGGTGGGAGGTAGCCGTGGGAATCATTGCGTGGATCGTTCTCGGTGCGATCGCCGGGTTCATCACGAACATGATCATGGGCAGCAGCGGAGGCGTCGTCGTCACCATCGTCCTGGGCATCGTCGGGGCGGTCGTCGGCGGATGGCTCGCCGGCACGGTCCTCGGCGTCGCCGACGTGACGGGCCTCAACGTCGAGAGCATCGTGGTCGCCGTGATCGGCGCCATCGTCGTGGTCGCCGTCTACCGGGCCGTGATGGGTCGCCGCGCGGCGGTCTGAGCGCGGGCGTCGGCCCGCTACTTCGTGTAGGCGCCGCCCGGGTCGAGCTCGTCCCGGATCAGGCGGAGCTCCTCGTCGTTCGGGGGCGGCGTGCCGGCAAGGTCGGCGGCGATCCGCAGGTCCCAGCCGATCGTCGCCCGCGCCTCATCGAGGGTCGCCCCCGCGTGGAGCGACTCGAGGCGCATCTCGCCGTCGACGTCGAAGCGGTAGATGCCCAGGTCGGTCACGACGACCGACGGACCGCGGCCGAGCCAGCCCTGCTCGGCCCGGATCCGTTCGCTCTGCTCGGCGCCGCCGAGGTTGCCGGGGCTCGTCCGGAAGTCGATCCGCTCAACGAAGCTGCGCGTGGACTGGCGCATGATCACGAAGACCTGCCGGGCGTTGATCGCGATCTCGCAGGCGCCGCCGCTGCCGGGCAGGCGAGTCCTGGGGTGCTCGTAGTCGCCGATGACGGTCGTGTTGATGTTCCCGAAGCGATCGATCTGGGCAGCCCCGAGGAAACCGACGTCGATGAGCCCGCCCTGGAGGTAGAACGCGAACAGCTCGAACATGCTCGTGACGGCGGTCGCGCCAGTGACGATCGTCGGGTCGCCGATGCTCAGGGGAAGCCGGGCAGGGCGGGCACCGAAGACGCCGGCCTCGTAGACGAGCTCGAGCTCCGGCGCGACCGTCCGCTTCGCGAGGTTGACCGCGATGTTCGGCAGGCCGACGCCGACGAAGCAGACGTGCTGACCGGCCAGCTCGCGGGCAGCCGCGACGATCATCATCTCGGACTTGCTGAACGGCTCGGTCACCGCGGCACGCTCTTCGTGCAAGGTTGGTCCGGCAGGCGGACCAAGCGACGAACGGGAGACGCCGGCCGGGCTGATTTGGAGCGCTCCTTCGCTCGTTGGTCCGGCAGGCGGACGGAGCGACGAACGGGAGGAGCCGGCATGCTCACCGGTAATCCCCGTAGTCGACGACGCCGCTCGGGGCGGGCCCGGGGCGCAGGGACGCCAGGCGCTCCTCCCCGAGCTTCGCGACGTACTCGGCCCGGCCGGACACGCCGCGGACCCACTCGTCCAGCCACGCCTGGATCGCCGCCTCGTCGCGCGAGATCGGATCCCAGTCCAGGTAGAAGCGATTGTCGCGGTCATAGGCGCCCTGGACGTACGAGGGGTGGGCGCCCCACGGCTCGACAACGACCGCATCGACGATGAGGCCCGGGATGATCGTGCGGTTCGGGTCGGCCCGGATCACCTCGTCGGGGACGAGCTCCTCGACGACGACGATCAGCCGATCGGCCGCGAACGCCGCTTCCTTCTGGCAGCCGAGCAGGCCCCAGACCTGCGTGTCGCCGCTCGCCGAGGCGCGCTGGGCGTGGACGATCGTGACGTCCGGACGGAGCGGCGGCACGGCATAGACGACGCCGTCGCCGTAGGGCGACTCGATCGGTCGGATCAACGGGTTCGCCTTCGGCAGGTCGGTCTCGAAGTACGAGCGGATCGGAAAGAACGGCAGGTTCGAGGCCCCGGCGGTGTAGCGGGCGACCATGCCGAAGTGGCTGTACTCCTCGAGCTCGAGCTGCGGCGGGTCCGCCTCGACCCGCCGGCGGATCGCGTTCAGCCCCCCGACGCCCGGGTTGCCGAGCCAGCTGAAGACGAGCTTCCGCGCCACGCCCGCGGCGACCATCTGGTCGTAGACGACGTCCGGCGTCATCCGGGCGAGCGTCAGGTCACGGCGGCCCTGGCGGATGATCTCGTGGCCGGCCGCGAAGCAGATCAGATGGGTGAACCCCTCGATCGCGACCGTGTCGCCGTCCCGGACCAGCTCGGCGATCGCGTCGCGCATCGTCGCGACCCGCGAGGTCATCCGGCCGCTTCGACCTCGTGGAGGGCGCCGGCTTGGAGGGCTTCGGCCCGGATCTCGCTCTCGCGGCTCGCCACCGCTGCGACGGCCTCGCCGAAGATCCGCAGGCCGGTCGCCATTTCGGCCTCGCTGACCGTGAGCGCCGGCGACATCCGCACGGAGCTCCGGCCGCACTCGAGGACGAGCAGGCCCCGCTCGAAGGCGGCCCACTGGACCTCTTCTGCGTGCTCGGCGGTGTCGAACTCGACCCCGATCATCAGGCCCCGCCCGCGGACGTCCGTGACGAGGCC
>DASTEU010000314.1:0-3135 GCA_035709325.1 Candidatus Limnocylindrales bacterium
CGGCGGACGCTTGATCGGCGGCGCCACACTTGGGCCGTGGCCGGGATCTTCGTCGGGCGGATCGCCGAACTCGCCGCCATCCGAGAGGTCGTCGCCGACGCGACGAACCGCCGGTCCCCGGCTGCCATCGTCGTGTTCGGCGACCCGGGTATCGGCAAGAGCCGCCTCCTGGTCGAGGCGCTAGCCGGCGAGCGGCGGGCGGAACATGTCGAGGTCGCCGGTTTCGAAGCCGAACGGGACGTGCCGCTGGCGGCCTTCCGCCGGCCGCTCGAACGGCTCACGGACGGCGAGGCCGGCGGCGCGCTTCGCCGGTTGCTCGAGCCGTCGCCGGCCGGGACCGACCCCCTCGAGCCGATCCGCCTCTTCGAGGCAGTCCACCGCGCTCTGACCGGTCGCGGGGCCGTCGTCCTCTCGGTCGACGACCTCCAGTGGGTGGACGATCTGTCGCTCGCGATCCTGCATTACGTGATCCGTGGCACCGCCGGCGCCGGCGGGCCGCTGGCCCTCGTCGTGGCGGCGCGGCCGACGACCGGCGCCCGGGCGTTCGTCGACCGCCTCGGGGCGGTCCTCCGCGCACCGGGCGCTCTGAGGACGCTCGAGCTGGGGGCGCTCGATCCGGCGGACGGAGCCGAGCTTGCACGGCGACTGGCTCCGGATTCCGATCCGGCGGCGGTCAAGGAGATCGCCACGCGGGGCCGCGGCTCACCGTTCTGGATCCGCGTCCTGGCCGCGCGCGGAGCCGAGGACGACGCCCTCGCGACCGTTGGGCGGCGAGTCGGCCGGCTGGACCCCGCGGCTGCCGGGCTCCTCGCCCACCTGGCCCTGATCGGGCGCCCGATCGACGGCGAGGCGCTCGCCGCCGTCGCCGGGGCGGCGCCAACGCGCATCCGGGCGCTCCTCTCCGGCCTCGTCGACGCCGGCGTCGTCGTCACGTCCGGGCCGCTGGTCCGGACCGCCCACGACCTGATTCGCGACGCGGTCATCCGGGGCCTGCCGGGCGACGTGCGGCGGCGACTCCACCGGCGCATCGCGCAGCGCCTCGATGTGGAGGCAGGAGACGACGTCTCCGATCTCAGGGAGGTCCTCGAGCATCGTCGCGCCGGCGGCCTCGAGACGGCTGAGCTTGCCCTGCGGCTCGCCACCTCACCGCGTCGCCGGCTGCTCGGCGACGACAACCTTCGCCTGCTCGGGGCGATTGCCGACGAGGCACCGGCCGGAGACCCATCGTCCTGGCCGGTCAGGCTTCGTTTCGCGCTCGCCGGACTGGCCGGAGACGCCGGCCGCCATGAGGAGGCTCATGCTCGCTGGGCGGCGCTTGTCGAGTCCCTGCCGCCCGGCGACGCCAGGATCCGGGCGGCCCTCGAAGCGGCCCGGATCGCCTTCCACCACCACGACGTCGCCCGGATCCGGGCGTGGCGCGATCGCCTTGGCCGTCTCGGCCGCCCCGAGCCCTGGACGGACGTCGCGATCCGGGCGTTCGCTGCGTCTGTGACGTTGTGGCGGGAGCACTCCGTGGACGAGGGTGCCCGCCTGGCGCGCACCGCCCTGCGGCGGGCTCGCCGACAGGCCGCGGCCGACGGCGGCCTGGAGCGCCTCCCGACCGACGCGCGGCGCGCCTACCTCGCCGCGATCCGGATCACCTACGAAGCGGACGTTCAGCAGGAGCGGTTCGACCGCCTCCCCGGCGACGCCGATGAAGCGCTGGCCGTTGCCATGGATCTGGATCCCGACTCGATCGACGCGCGGGTCCTGGACGGGCTGGCGCTCCGGCTCATCGGGCGGGAGGTCGCCTCGATCGACGTGTTCGAGCAGGCCTGGCGGGAGGCCGGTCGTCGCGTCCTGCCGGTCCAGGCCGTCACCGCTGGCAACTGGCTCGCCCGGGCACTCCTCGACACCGGCCGAATCGACGAGGCCGCCGCAATCGCCGAGGACGTCGCCGGCCTCGCCGACCGCGTCGGCGACGAGTCACTCCTGCGCGGCGTCACCCACACCGTGCGCCAGGAAATCGGCCTCCTCCGGGACGATTGGCGAGCCGCCGTGGCAAACCTCCTGGCCCATGGTGCGGGTCTGGATCCGCACTACGCGCTCACCGTCCACCAGTGGGCCGCGGCATGGACCGCCCGAATTGCCAGTACCGACGAACCGGACGAGGTCGACAGGCTGCTCGCGACGGGCCTGGCCGAGGCGGCTGAAGCGGGCTGCCCACGATGCCTGGGCGAGCTCGAGCTGTTCGCGATCGAGGCCCGCCTCCGGACCGGCGGCGTGACAACCGGAGAGGCGGAGTCGGCTCTCGGGTCCTGGGACGAGCGCCATCCCCGTCCCGATGCCCGCCGCGCGCTCCACCGCCGCTGGGTTGCCGCTCTGGCGCACGCGTCTGATGCGCCGGCCCGGGCCGCCGCGGAGATCAACAGCGTCGCTCAGGCGGCGCGCCGCCGTTCGCTCGTCCTCGACGTGCTCTGGCTGGATATCGATCGCGCGCGAATGCTCGAGCCCGTGGATCGGGACGCCGCGATCCAGGGCTGGACCGCGGCTGCGTCGACCGCGCGCGAGATCGGCGCCCCGACGCTCGCGGGCATCGCGGATCGGTCCCTGCGCGCGCTCGGTGTCAGGACATGGCGCCGCGGGGCCGCGAAGGCCGCGAGCGACACCGGAGCGGAGCTGACGGCCCGCGAAACCGAGGTCGCCCGTCTCGTCGCCGCCGGCTCGACGAACCCCGAGATCGCCGCGACGCTGTTCCTCGCCCGCAAGACCGTCGAGCGTCACGTGTCGAACGTCCTGGTCAAGCTGGGCGCCCGCAACCGGACCGAGCTGGCGACCCGCCTCCGCGATGGGGACCACCGGCCGCACGTCGGGACGACGTCCGACCGCGACTGAGCCCGTCTCCTTCAGGCGCGGGTCGCGTGCCCAGCCAGGACAGAAAGCAATCCGGTCCCGACAGGTTCCGGGACGACGAGCGCCGCGTGGGCATCGGCGTACGTCCCGGTGTCGCCGTGAAAATCGGTCCCGCCGGTCGGGACGAGGGCGAGGGCGGTCGCGACCTCGCCGACTGCGGCCACCGTCTCGGGCGGGAACGAGATGTGATGGACCTCGAGGCCGCCCAGCCCTGCTTCCCGAAGCTCGCGGAGCAGGTCGATC
>DASTEU010000315.1:0-15928 GCA_035709325.1 Candidatus Limnocylindrales bacterium
CGGGCTGACCACCGGATCGGGCAGGTGTTCCTCGAGCGATTCCTCGCGCCGGCGAATGCGTGACCGGAGCATGTTCAGGCAGACGCGGGCGACGATCGTCGTCAGCCAGCCACCCAGGTTGTCGACCTCGTCGGCACCGGCACGGCTGACTCGCAGCCAGGCGTCCTGCAGGGCATCGTCGGCCTCGGCGAGCGAGCCGAGCATCCGGTAGGCCACCGACCGGAGGCGCGGTCGGTGCTCTTCGAACCGGTGTGCCAGCCACTCTTCGTCCGTCATCGGTCACGTCCTCTTGTCGTGCGGTGTCAATGAAGTGACACCACCCACCCAACGACCGTGACAAGGAAACACCGAATGTCTCAGACCCGCCTCAGCCGACCACTCAGCGACGCAGACATCGTCCTGCGTGTGGCGATCGTGGCCTTGATCCTGGCCACGGCCTACATCCACCTGACCCTGGGCGGCCTCCTGTTCACCCTCAACGGAATCGGCTACCTCGTGGGTGCCACCGCGATGGTCGTCCCGATCGCGATCGCCGTCCGCTATCGCTGGCTCGTCCGGATCGGGCTCGCCGCCTATGCCGCAGCGACCATCGTCGGCTGGGTGATCGACCCGGTCTTCTACTCGACCGCCTACGTGGCGAAGGCGATCGAGTTCGCCCTGATCGCCCTGCTCGCGATCGACTTCGTTCGCCGCGACGGCAACCCGATCGAGCGCATCCGCCACGAGATCCGATCGCTGCTGGCACGACCGCAGGGACCGGCCTCCGGTCGGGCCTAGCCGTCCCCATATTTCGACAAGGGAGCCCATCGTGAACCGCCTACTGTCAACGGCCCTGATCACCATCGCGCTCGTCACCGTCGCGGCCTGCTCGGCCGGCTCGGCCGGCTCGAATGGTCGGACGGTCGAGCCGTCGATCGATCCGGACGCCCTGACGATCGCAGCAGACCAACTGGAGTTCTCCACGAGCAAGCTGTCGGCGCCGCCCGACGAGCCGTTCCAGATCGCGTTCGACAACCAGGAGAGTGCCCCGCACAACGTGGCGATCTACCGCGATGAATCGGCGTCCGAGATGATCTTCGGCTCGGAGCCGTTCAGCGGACCGGCCGTGGTCACCTACGACGTGCCGGCGCTTGCCCCGGGCACCTACTTCTTCCGTTGCGACGTCCATCCGGACATGGCCGGCGAGCTCAGCGTCGGCTGACTCCGACGGACGGTGGAGCCCATGAGATGGCAACGATCACACGACCTGCTGGCAACCCGTACGCGCGGCTGGGGCTCGCGCCTGGAGCCTCCCTGGCCGACGTGAAGCGCGCGTATCGCCGCCTGGCGATGCACGTTCACCCGGACCGCGCGGGATCCGGGAGCCTTCAGCGGTTCCTCGAAGTCAAGGCGGCCTACGAGTGGATCGTGGCCCATCGGTCGCTCGCCGAACCCGGCGATCGTCGACCCGGGTCGGTCCTCCGGACGACCGTCGCACGGCCGGTCCGGCGCGCCCCGCCCATGACGGTACGACCCGCCACTCGGCCGGCCGCCAGAAGCAGCTGGCCGGGCGGCCGCTGGTACTGGGAGGGGATTCGCGCGCGAGCGTCCCGGCCGTGACGAGGATGGTCGCCAGCACGGAGAGACCGATGAACCAGTACTCGGCATATCTCGATCCACGAGCCGCTGGCCGACGGGCAACGGCGAAGGGTTCGCCTGGACCTCAGGCGGGGGAGCGGGAGCTGTCCCCGGAGTCGGCCGCCGGCGACCTCCGCGAAGCGTCCCGGTACCTCTCGGCGCAGGGGTTCCGGCCGTCCGAGGCCGGATCCCTGACCGCCTACCTCTACGGCCTGGCCCCTGTCGAGGGCGGCTGGACGCTCGACGAGATCGGGCGGCTGCTGTTCGTGCGCCATCTCATCGTTCGCCAGCTCATGAAGTCCTGATCCACGATGGTCCGATCACCCGCGCGCCAACTCCAACTGGCGGACATGCCAGCGTCCGATGACCGCGCGATGACGAGTCGGCGGCACCAGGTCGTTGTCGTCGGCGGCGGCTTCGGCGGCATCTACGCGGCCCGCAGCCTGCGGCGCGCGCCCGTCGACGTCGTGTTGGTCGACCGTCGCAACGTCAACGTCTTCAGCCCGTTGCTCTACCAGGCTGCAACCGGCGCGGTGAGTGCGTCCGAGATCGCGCGGCCGCTCCGCGACATCCTGCGCAAGCAGCGCAACGCCCGGGTGATCCTCGGCGAGGCGACCGGGATCGATGCCCAGCGGCGTGAGGTCGCCCTCGCCGACGGATCCTCGATCCCCTACGACTCGCTCATCGTGGCCACGGGAAGCCAGTACGCCTACTTCGGCCACGACGAGTGGCGCGAGCATGCCCCGAGCCTCAAGAATCTCGAGGACGTCGCCGAGATCCGGCGACGGGTTCTCCTCGCCTTTGAGACGGCAGAGCGCGAGACCGATCGCGAGCGTCGATCGGCGTGGCTCTCGTTCGTCGTGGTCGGCGGCGGCCCGACGGGCGTCGAGCTTGCCGGGGCGATCGCCGAATTGGCCCGGGGAACGCTGACCGGCGAGTTTCGGGCCATCGATCCCCGCGACGCGCGGATCATCCTCGTCGAGCAGCTCGACGACGTCCTGCCCGAGTACCCCGAGGCCCTCTCGACGGCCGCCCGGCGACAGCTCGAAGGGCTGGGGGTCGACGTCCGGACCCGAACGTCGGTGGTCGATGTCGAGCGCACGCACGCCGTCCTCCGCACGAACGACGCGGACGAGCGCCTGGATGCCCGAACGGTGCTCTGGGCAGCCGGCGTTCGAGCCAGCACGTTCGCCCGGAAAGTGGCCGCCACCCTGGGCGCGACGACGGACCGCAGGGGTCGCATCGTCGTCGAACCGGATCTGTCGGTGCCCGGTCACCCCGAGGTCCTCGTGGTCGGCGACATGGCGGCGGCGACACGCCCGGACGGCGCCGTGGTCCCCGCGGTGGCGCAGGGTGCGATCCAGGGTGGCCGGCACGCGGCACTCGTCATTTCGGCGAGGGTCCGGGGCAAGCCGTCGCCCGAATACCGGTATCGCGACATCGGGGACCTGGCCATGGTCGGCAGGTTCCGCGTCGTGGCCCGGCTGCCCTTCCTCTCGTTCGCGGGCGCGTTTCCCTGGCTGGTCTGGCTGGGTGTCCACCTCTACTACCTGAGCGGCTTCCAGAATCGGCTGCTCGTCGTGCTGCGCTGGGCCTGGAGCCTCTTCACGCGCGCACGGGGCAGCCGCCAGATCACCGCGCCCCACGCCGCGCAGGGGAGCTTGCCGATGCTCGGCGCTCTCAGCGAAGGAGCGCCGCGCGCTGCGTTCCCGGAGACGCGAACGCATTCGTCGGCCTGATGGTGACGGCAAGGCACGCGCTGGTCGACTTACTACATACTTGACTTATATAAGTGAACCCTTTTATAGTCGTGCCGTGCACGCGTTCGACGTCCTCGGTGATCCGGTCCGGCGGCGAATCCTCGAACTGCTCGCCGCGGGCGAACTGACGTCGGGGGCGATCACCGCCGTCGTTCGGGCCGAGTTCGGGATTTCGCAGCCGGCGGTCTCGCAGCATCTCAAGGTGCTGCGCGACAGCGGGTTCGCGAGCGTCCGGCCGGAGGGGACCCGGCGGCTCTACGCCGTCGACTCGGCGCCGCTCGAGGAGGTCGACATGTGGCTCGACCCGTTCCGCCGCTTCTGGAACCAGCGCCTCGACTCGCTCGCCACCGAGCTCGCTCGAGGCAAGCGCGAACGGCGCCTCGCCGCTGCGGCGACCGACACCAGCGAAGGAGACCAGACCAGATGATCGACATCGTCCGTGAGATCGAGACCGTCCAGCGGGAGGTCGGCAGCGGCCGGATCGCAGCCGGCGAAGGGCGCACGATCCGCCTACGTCGCACCTACGACGCACCGGTCGAGGACGTCTGGGACGCGGTGACGAACCCCGAGCGGATCACTCGGTGGTTCCTTCCGATCAGCGGCGACTACCGCGTTGGCGGGCGCTACCAGCTGGAGGGCAACGCCGGCGGGCAGATCCTCGCCTGCGAGCAGCCGCATCGGTTCCGGGTGACCTGGGCCTACGGCGAGATCGCCGACCCTGCCGACGTCTCGGAGCTCGAGGTACGGCTCACGTCCGCGGCCGACGATTCCACGACGCTCGAGCTCGAGCACACGGCGATCGTGCCCGACGATCGCTGGGCGGAGTTCGGGCCGGGCGCCGTCGGCATCGGCTGGGACCAGGGCCTGCTCGGACTGGCCCTCCACCTCCGTGGCGAGTCCGTCGGAGATTCGGAAGCGTGGCAGCTGTCCGGCGAAGGCCGCGAATTCGCGACGCGGAGCAGCGAGGCGTGGGGCACTGCGAACATCGCCGCGGGCGCCGACCCGGCGGAAGCCGCCCAAGCGGTCGCGAATTCCACGGCGTTCTACGCCCCGGAATAGGTGCCGGATCGGCCGCGTCTGGGTCGCGTCCGGCCGGCCGAACGATCGCCGTCCGGCTGCTGATGCGTCGCGCGGATCGAGCCGCTTCGGCCTGAGCCGTCCTGGAGGCTTGACGAGCGCGCGACCATCGTCGCGTGACCGAGAGAGGGGTCAAGACCGCGACGATCGACGTGCTGCTGGCTCGGGCCCGCTCGCGACTCGATCGGGTCGCGCCTGAGTCGCTCCTGGCCGAGCTCGAGGCCGGCGCGCTCGTGATCGACACGCGCTGCCGCGATGACCGGCGGGTCAAGGGTGCGATCCCGGGCTCGATCCACATTCCGCTCTCGGTGCTGTACTGGCGGCTGGATCCCGCGTCGCCGTACCGCGACGAGGCGATCGCGGACCGCGCACGCCGGATCATCCTGGTCTGCGCCGACGGCTTCAGCTCGAGCCTTGCCGCGGCGACGCTGCGCGAACTCGGCTTTGCCCGGGCGGCCGATCTCGACGGCGGATTCCACGGCTGGGTCGCGGCGGGCCTGCCGGTGGATCGAACGGCAGCGGCGCGCCGCGCGCGGCGCTGACCGGGACGATGTCCGAGCCGATCGCGGCCGCCCGCCGATCGACCCGGCTCTCTCTTGGCGCATACCGGCCCCGCGCGGGCGACGATGAAGTCCTCGCCCACTTCCGGGAGGAGGTGGCCCTCCTCAGGGCCAACGGCCACATCACGACGCGACCGGCGCCGATCTGTCGAAGCGAGAGCGGTGAGTACCTCGTCATCGTCGAGTGGGCGACACCCGAGTCGGTCGACGAGGCGCATCGGGACCCTGCCGTGCTCGCCGTCTGGCAGCGCAAGGAGCAGCTCGTGGAGTACCTCGGCCCGGCGCAGCTGGCGGGAAGCGACGCGCCGTTCGCGAGCTACGACGTCGTCGAGGACGGCTGATCGCGGGCCGTTGCGGGCAAGTTTCGCGCTCGCCGCAGATCTGCCAGATCGGACCAGGCTTCCCCGAACGGTGTTTGCCGGCTGCCGGCCGGCCTCAGCACCATCGCGTCGTGATACGCGCCCGCGGACCGGCGGACACCCGCGCCTACGAGCGCGAGCACCCGGGTCGTTTGCGGAGCTCGTGGCGAGCGCCGGCGGGCGGAGCCTACATTTACGTCCCCGCTAAGCGTCGTTGGGTGGTTGCCTCGCGGGGGTTGGCCGCACTCGGCGGCTCGCCGCCCGTCGGAGCCATCTACCAACCCGGGTAGTGGTACATCGCTCGAGCGGCCATCGTGCCGCCTCGCGGGGGGCCGATTCACGTTCGCCACGTCGGTGCGATGCCGAGGGAGTGGACCCCGGCCGGCACTTGCACTACGCGGACTGGTATGTGGGAGGGCAGCGCGCGAACTGTCGAGCGGACCCAAACGGATGGCCGACCCGCTGAGGCCCTCACTCGTTCCGCCGCGAGCGACGTCGTGCGCGGTACCACGCGAGATACTCGAGAAGCTCGTCCCGCTCATCGTCGGTGAGATCGGCGAAGAGGGCAGAGCTGACTGTCCCGGATTCGCTCGGTTGCGAGTGCGCCGGCAGGTGGTAGCCGGTGAGCCGCATGAGCTCCGCGTAGGGCAGCGCCAGCGCCTCGCTCAGCTGGTGGAGGACGTGTGGTGACGGACGCTTCACCGCGTCGTTTTCGAGCCTGCTGAGATACGCGGGCGAGATCGCCGCCGCACGCGCCGCGTCGATGGCCGACAGCTCGCGCACTTCGCGGGCCTGCTTGAGCACCGTTCCGAACGTCGGAGGCATTGCCGCACCTATAGTAGTGTGCATTTACTACAATTGACAGTACCATCGTTTCGTGGTTCACTGCAAGCCGGAAGCGACCACGATTCCCTCGGGTGCGGCGCCGTGCCACGATCCTCGAAGAGCGTCGATGGACCGCTCACCCGTAGCGGAAGGTCGGCACATGTCGTTTCAGCAGCTGCTCATCGTTGCGATCGGAGCCATGGCGTTGCTCGCCCTGTCCCGCGTCGCGCGCGTCCACTACGGCCGGTCCCCGCATCTTCAGTTCCGAGGAAGCCGTCTCGTCGTCATCGGGCTGCTGTTCGTGCCTCCGATCGTGCTCCAGGCACTGACTCAGTCTGCCTCCGGCGCGCCCCGGGTCGGGTGGGTGGAGTGGCTGCCTCAGTACGCCGGGCTGCTTATCGGGGTGGCGATCGCCATGGGCATCATCGCCCTCGGCGTCCGGTTCCTGGCGCCGGTGCGGACCCGTCCGCTCCTGTTGCTGGCGCTCGTCGGGAGCGAAGCGGATCCCTACGAGGTCCCGTTCGACCCGCCCGTCACGGCGACCCTCGCCAGGAGCGTTGCCCTCGTCGAGCGTGCCAACGATGTCTTCCCTCGCGGAGTGGAGTTCCCCAAGCAGATCGATCGGGCCGGCTTCCGGGGCTACTGGGATGCGCTCGAGGACGCCACGCGGGCACTCGAGCAAGGAATCACCCACGACCACCGGCTTGGCATCGCGGTCGCCTCGGGAGCGCGAGCGACGGCAGCCGACGCCCGCAGCCGCCTTGACACGCTGCAGCGGCTTTCGACGGAGCAGGGCCGGGCCTGGGCGAGTTGACCGTCGCGCCGTCCGCTCCGGCTGATGGCCGCCCGCCCCCGGCATGATGGCGGCACCGGCCCAGGACGGACGGCCGATCCGGCTCAGCTTCCGGCGGCCGGCTCGAACCCGACGTCGTCGAGGAACACGGCGCCTTCTCCCTCGAAGCAGACCGCGACCGAGGTGATCCGCGTCGGGTCGAAGCCGGGGGCGGCGGCGGTGAACGCGGCAAGGTCGATCTCGTACGTCTGGAGGAACCGCTCGACCGGGTAGGCCAGGGCTTCGCCCGGCAGGTACCGTTCCCCGAGTTCGGTGAGCTTCCAGAGCCGAGTCGGCAAGAGGGGCCTGGCCGGCACCACCTCGCTCAGGCGAAGCGCCGCCGTCCGGCCGTCGGCCGCTCGCAGCTCGAGGAGGGGGTCGACCCGATCCGCCCGGTCCGCCGCGGTGACCATCGCGAGCACGAGCGCCCCGCCGGGATCGATCGCGGCCGCGGTCGCTCGGTCGACGGACAGCTCATAGCGTGCCTCCCCGTCCCAGGCGAGGCGCGTCGCTCGATCGCGCTGGGACGTCCCGTCACGGAGCGGCGGGTCGCCCGAAGTGACCTTGGCGAAGCCGATCGCCTCATGGCGCTTCTCGTCAATTCGGCCTTCCGTGAAACTGTCGAGGACGACCCGCCGCGACGACTCCCAGTGCGACGCCACGACCTCGTCGGGCAACCAATGGCGGCCGGCCCGCGGCTCCCGGAAGAACGCGTCGTAGGCCGTCTGCCCCTGAAGCGACCGCGCCAAGAAAGCCCCGATCACCGCCCTCGCGAGGTGCTGCTGCTCGGCGGGCGCGAGCATCGAGCCGCGGTCGAGAAGCCACGAGAGCATGGAGCCGGCGTCGCCGGTGACCCAGACGCTGCTGAATCGGCCATGGTTCGCCCGTTCCGCGTAGAGGGCGACCTTCAGACGGCTCGCGTCCACGTCCTCGCCGAAGCTGACCCGGTGGTACGTCTGGAGCCCGCTGAAGGCGGGCAGGTCGCCATCGTGAGCTCCCTGGAGGACGAGGTAGTCGACGTCACGCAGGGCAACCGGGGCGCCGGGGCCGAGGTACATGCCGTGCGAGGGCGCGATCCCGACCACGGCTCGGATTCCGAAGCCGCGCGGGATCTCCGGGAGCCCGGACAGTTCGTATGCCGGGTTCGCGTGGAGCATCGCGGCGACGGCCGCCGCCTCGCCGCCTCGAGAGTGGCCGATGAGGGCGACACGGTCGAGATCCAGGCGGCCGGCCAGCGGATGATCGGGCGTCGCAGCCCAGGTCCGCAGTTGAGCGAGGTGGCGCAGGAGGAACCAGCCCCGGAGGCCCATCTCCTTTCCGCCGTAGTCGTAGAACAGGTCGCCGTTGAGGAAGTTCTCATCGACCGACGCGACGACCATGCCCCGGCTCGCGAGGTGCTCCCCGAGGTAGGCGTAGCCCGGGTCCGAATAGTCGCCGGCGTCGTGGTTGCCGTGAACGACCAGCGCCACCGGCAGGCGGCCGGGCGCGTCGGTCGGGTACCAGACGAGGGCGTTCAGCGGAAGGTGGCTCGTGTCGAAGCCCCAGAACCAGCGGGCGTAGGCGGCGCCGATGTCCGGACGTGGCTCGAGCGCCCTGGACGCGTCGACGGTCGGGGTCGTCCAGTCGGCGTCGACGCCGTACTCCGGCCGCCGGGCGTCGAGCCCGGAGCCGTAGCTCGCCGTCGTCACCGCGAACGGGCCCGGGCGCGATGGATCAGGAAGATCGAGGGTGGGCACGACGTCGAGCGTCGCGGCGTCTTCGCGGACGATCGGATCGCCGCCACCCGGCAGGATCGCCCAGCCACCGATACCAGTCACCACGAGCAACGCCGCGAGGAGGGCCGCCGCGGCGGCCCGCGGCGGCCGCGATCGCGCGCCGCCCGCCGAGCGCGCCTGCCAGAGGCCGATGCCGAATCCAACGAGCAGGCCGACGACCCCGCCGGCCACGATCACGATCTCGAAGTAGAAAAGGTACCGCCACATCGACAGCGGTCCCCCCGGGTCGCTCGCCCAGACGAGGAGCGGCATGGCGACGATCAGGGTGAGGAAGGGGCTGGCGACGGCCGCCAGCACGGCCCGAACCCGATCGACGACCGCTCGCGTCTGGCCGGTACGGGCGCGTCCCAGGCGGGCCAGGACCCAGCGGGCGGCGGCGGAGGGGACGCTCAGGGCCAGCCAGAGCAGGAGCACCGGACCACCGGTGACCGCGATCCCGACCGACCAGTCGAGCGTCCGGAATCCCGTATGCAGGCCTTCCCCCATGAGCGCGCCGACGGAGAGCGCAACGAGGAGGGCGCCGACTGCCGTTCCGCGAAGGGCCTGCACGGCGACCGGGAGCGCCGCCCGCCCGGCCGCCACCAGCCGACTTGCCATCTCTCCCATCCCTCCGCCCGAGGCCCGCGGGCTCATGGGTGCAGCACCCTCGGCATCCTCACAGGCCCGGCGCGGACCGGGCCAGAGACGGAGGTCACCGAATCGCGGGACGGCCGGCTCCGCCCGGGCGACGGCGACGGGGGCTGGCCGTCGACGTCGAGGTCACCGGTGAGGCCCGCGACCTGCCGGTCGACGTCGACCTCGCCGCCTACCGGATCATCCAGCCTACGAATCGGGGCTCGTCAGGGCCGGCCGCGTCGAGGCCGGTCCGGCGGCCCCGACCACAGGGTGACGGACCTTCGCCGATTCACCCGGTCCAGCACCACGGCATGAGGAGACAGCAGATGCGCTTCCGGACGACGATCGAGCAGAGCGGCCCGAACACGACCGGGATCCCGGTCCCGGAGGATATCGTCGAGGCGCTCGGAGCCGGCCGCCGACCGGCGGTCAGGGTGTCCCTGAACGGCCACTCCTACCGCAGCACGATCGCCGGCATGGGCGGCCGGCCGATGATCAGCCTCAGCGCGGAAAACCGGGCCGCCGCCGGCGTCGCCGGCGGCGACGAGGTCGAGGTCGAGCTGGAACTCGACACCGCCCCTCGCGAGGTCGCGGTGCCGACCGACTTCGCGGCGGCCCTCGACGCGGATCCGGCTGCCCGCCGGACGTTCGACCGCCTGTCGCACTCGAACAAGTCCTGGCACGTGCTCCAGGTCGAGGGAGCGAAAACCGACGAGACGCGCCAGCGCCGGATCGCGAAGTCGATCGCCGCTCTCCGCGAGGGACGCCCCCGCTGATCGTTGTCGCCGTTCGTCCGGGGTCGGTCAGTCCGACGCGGGCCCGTAGGTCAGCGCGAGGACCCCGGTCGAGAGCGTCCGCGAGTCGAGGAGTCGCAGCGGCACGCGGTCGGTCCCGTCCGGGAAGAGCCGCTTGCCGGCCCCGACGACGATCGGGTGAACGAGCAGCCGCAGCTCGTCGACGAGACCGTCGCGGAGCAGCGAACGGACGAGCGTGCCGCTCCCGACGATCGAGATCGTGCGACCCGGCGCGCGCTTCAGCTCGGCCAGCCGGGCCGACACGTCTCCGCCGATCACCGTCGTGTTCTCCCAGGTCGGCTCGGTGAGGGTCGTCGAGGCGACGAGCTTCGGCGTCCCGTTCATGACCGCGGCGAGCTCGTCGTCGCTGTTCGGCCAGTACGCGGCGAACTCCTCGTAGGTCCGGCGGCCGAGCAGCATCGTGTCGGACTCGGCCTGCTGGGCGCCGACGATGGCTCCCATCTCGTCGTCGAAGTAGGGGAAGTGCCACTGCTCGGGCGCCTCCACGACGCCGTCGAGCGAGATGAACAGACCTGCCGCGATCTTCCTCATCGAAAGGCTCCTTGTCGATTCGTGCCGGCGCCTGCCGGCAGGTTGGTCCTCGTCGACCGAGGTCTCACGAAGTGGTCGGACCAGGGACGGAGTCCTCGACATCGGAAACCGGGGGCCGATCGTGGCCTCTCGGAAACGGGCGAGCGGCCGCCGGGAACGTTCGGCGCCCGCCCGGTGGACCGGCGGGCGCCGAGGCAGCGTTGGCTCTCAGCCGGCGAAGAACTCGCGGAGGGCGGGCACGAGGGCGTCGGGGGCCACGTTGTGGTCTTGGCCCTCGAGGACGGCGTGGCGGGCCCCCGGAATCAGCTGCACGATCGCCTCGGCGGCCGGCGCCATGAACGGCATGCTCGACCCGCCGGTCAGGACGAGCGTCGGCACCGTGATCGCCGCGATCCGCTCGGCCGGCAGCGAGTAGTCGCCCATGATCTCGGCGTCGTACGCGAGCGTGTGGGCGATCTTCTCCTGGCCTGCCCAGAAGGGTTGGGTCCGGGCCCAGGCGATGAACTCGGGAGGCATCCCGACGACTTTGCCCATGAAGAACTCGACCGCGTCGCCGCGCCGCCCATCGGCGACGAGCCGGCGGTACGTCGACGCCGTATCGGCCGGCGGTGGCGTGAACCGATCGTCGACGAAGTAGGGTGGCTCCCAGACCGCGAGCTTCGAGACCGGCAGTCCGCTCGCCGTCGCCAGCATGGCGAGAGCGCCGCCCGACGATGAGCCCCACAGGCCGGCGGAGCCGCCGGCCGCCTGGATCACTGCCGCGATGTCCTCGATCTCGCGTTCGATCGCGTACGCCGCCGTGTCTCCGCTGTCGCCCCGGCCGCGCCGATCGAAATTGAAGACCGTGAAGTCATCGGCGAGGAGTTGCGCGTAGCCGGCGTCGGCCTGGCGATCGACCGAACCGCCGCAGACGAGGACGATCGGCGGGCCCGATCCGAGCCGGTCGTAGGCAATCGTCGTGCCGTCCTTCGAGGTGACCGTTTCCATGGGTTCTCCTTGGCTGGGCGGCCGGGATCCCGGCGCCTCTCAGTCGTATGGTCGGAGCAGGCGAGACGCCCTCGACATCGGCGACCGGCGGCTCAGCCGTCGTCGGGCCACTCGATCTCGCCGGAGCACTCGGGGCACTCCAGGTCAAGGAAACCGAGCCACTCGACGGCCTCGGACGGATCGACGAGCCCGCCGGCCTCCGCCGCGTGGGACGTGACGCGCGGCGCGCCGAAGCGGTCGAGGATGAGAACGATGGCGTCCCGGGCCGGGACGTCGACGTGGGCCGCGAGGGCCGCCTTCCATGCCCCGCCGGGATCGGCCGCGACAGTCGCCCGGGCGTCGAGGGCCGCGCGCCACTCGCGCGCCGCCTCGTCGTCGCCCGGTACGACGCTCACCGCGATCGCATCCGCGTCGGCCAGCTCCTCGTGACGGGCGGCGAGCTGGCGGGCATACCCGAGGCACGGCAGGCACGCCGCCCCATGACCGAGGAAGAGCGCCGTCTGGCGGCGCTGGCCGCTCGCCATCGAAAGGTGGACGAGCGGGCGGGCGGGTGGGAGCGCCTGTGGGATCGGGCGCGTCGTCAGCTCGCCGTGGAGCTGGGCTGCCACCGGTGGCCGGGCCTCGTAACCAGCGTCGGCGATGAGCTCGCCGAGGCGCTCGAGGGTGGGCTCCGCCGTCGCGCTCCGTCCGTCGCCGATGACGACCGTCGGCGTGATCCGGTGGCCGCCGTTGAGGTCCCTCATTCGCTGCGCAGCGCCTGGATCGGCGTCGATGTCGACGTCGCGAAACGGGACCCCGAGCATCTGGAGCCGGCTCCGGACGAGCGCGGTGTCCTCGCAGGTGGTCGACCCGAGGACCTCGATCGGGCGCGGCGGCGTTTCCGTCGCCGGGCCGTCGCGGTCAGCCGTGATCTCGGTCGGCACGTCATCTCCCTGCGGAACGTGGTCCCCGATGCTACCTCGCCGCCGGCGAGCGAGTCGCCGCGCCATGGATTCCTGCATCCACCGTGATCGCCGTCGCGAGCCGGGCGATTCCGAACGCGAACGCCCGGTCCACGTCGCCGCCGAAGCGGAACGCTCCCGCGTGCTCCATGCTGACGAAACCGTGGGCCCATGCGACGACGGTCCGGGCCGCGTCGAGCGCGTCGTCGGGGCCCGCCAGCATCGCAGCCGTGCGCACGATCGACCGGCTGGCTCGTGCGTTGAGCTCCGGGTCGACGCGCGACGGCTCGGGCAGCCGGGCGAAGAGCAGGCCGTAGGTCTGGGGCCGCGAGCGCGCGAAGTCGCGGAATGCGTGGGCGAGCGCGGCGAGGTCGCGCTTCGGATCGCCCGAGCCCACGACCGAGTCCAGGCGGTGCGTCAACTCCCGGAGGGAGTCGTCCACGATGAGCCGGACGAGGTCGCCCCGGTCGCGGACTCGCTTGTAGAGTGACGGTGCCTTGATCCCGACCGCGGTCGCGACCCGCTGCATCGTGAGGCCTTCGAGGCCGTCGGTCTCGAGGACCGCCCGGCCGGCGGCGACGATCTCGTCGAGCGATGTGCGGGGCGGTGTCGGCATTCGCGGCTCCCGGTGAAGGCTATTGACAATAGCGATGATGGCTATGTAGAGTAGCCATCATCCGGCCCGAGCGTACCTCGCGCCGATCCACATGGCAAATCCGATCGCAACCCCGATCGCAACCCCGGGAAGGATCATTCGCGATGCGCCTCGCTCCCAACCTCCATCTCGTCGGCAACGGCACCGTCAACAGCTACCTCGTCGCGGAATCCGGCGGCGTCACGGTCGTCGACGCGGGCCTGCCCGGCATGTGGAAGGAGCTCGAGGCCGAGCTCGCCTCCATGGGCCGCTCCCCGGCCGACGTGCGGGCGCTCGTCCTGACCCACGGCGACACCGATCACATCGGCTTCGCTGCCCGGCTCCACCGCGAGCACGGCGTCCCGGTCTACGTGCACAGTGCGGACGCCGCGCGGGCTCGCAAGGAGACCGCCAAGCCGAACTCCGGCTGGGGACCGGTGAAGATCGGTCCGCTGCTCCGGTTCCTGGCCTATTCGGCGATGCGCGGAGGGCTGCGGATCCCGCCGGCGACCGGGCTCGTGACGCTCGACGGCGACGCGAGCCTCGACGTCCCCGGCTCGCCTCGGATCATCCACCTCCCGGGCCACACGCCGGGCAGCGTCGCCATCCACGTGCCCGCGGTGGGCGCCGTGTTCGTCGGCGACGGGATGACGACCCGCAGCGTCCTGACCGGCGAGCGCGGTCCGCGGCTGGCCCCGTTCACGCTCGATCCGGGGCAGGCCCTCGCCTCTCTCGACCGCCTCGACGGGGTGGACGCGACGTGGGTCCTGCCGGGCCACGGCGAGGCCTGGAACGGCGGTCTGGCGGCGGCGCTCGACGAGATCCGACGAGCGGCCGCGCTGAAGCCGGCCGCCTGATCCCGCAAGGTGCCGCGCCGGCGCAAACCATCCGGCGCCCGGTTCAGTTGCCCCGGCTATACCAGATCGAGCCCGGCGTGTCGTAGTTGAGGGCTTCGCCGAAGATCGCCTGGGTTGCTCCCCGGTCGTCGATGTCGAGTTCGTAGTAGTCGCCGAACGGGAACTCGAAGCCGTCGGGCGTGATGTAGCTGAAGCCCTCGACGAAGGTCGAGATGTCGGCCTCGGCCGACCAGCTCGCCCCGCCGTCACCACTCGAGCGGTGGTAGACGTTCCAGATCGAGCCACCCGGTACACGGGCGTCCATCCAGCTGATCCGGACGTCGCCCTGGCCCCGGGCGGCGACGGCCGGGAAGGCGTGCGGCGAGCCGGCCGGTGCGGCCGACACGTCGAATCGCGGCGACCAGCTGGCCCCGGCGTCGGTCGAGCTCGCGAACCAGACCCGGTTCGGGCCGCCCTTCTGGTCGGTCGGACCGGCGTTCCACAGGCCATAGAGGGTGCCTTCGTCGTCCGACGCAAGCGTCAGCTGAGCACCGAGGAAGGCCCAGCCGCAGAGGTCCGCCGAGCAGTCGGGCGGCGAGCCGGACGTGTCGACGAGCTTGTCGGTCCAGGTCGTACCGCCGTCCCGGGATGTGCTGACGTAGAGGTTGACCGGTCCCTTGGCGACGCCGTTCTGCTCGTAGCCGGCCCAGCCGAAGTGGACGTCCCCGTTCGGGGTGACGGTGCCTCCGCCGGCGAGCGACCAACCGAGCTTGCCCTTGCCGGTCGGCTGGGCCTTCACCGAGGTCCAGGTCGCGCCGCGATCGTGGGAATAGGACACCCAGATCGTCGTCGAGTGGTTGTAGGCGACGTAGACGTCGTCGCCGCGGACGGCCAGGATCGGCTTGTCGGTGCCCGCGTTCGTGTCATCCACGGCCCGGATCGTCCAGGTAGCCCCGAAGTCGTCGGACCGGGCGACCATCGTGTCGCTCTTGTCCTTCTCGATCCAGGCTGCCCAGACGGTCCGCCCGTCGACCGGGTCAACGGCGATCTGCGAGTCCCAGCCGCGCTGGCCGGGCGCCTGGAGCGGCCGGGGGGCCGACCAGGTCGCGCCGCGGTCCGAGCTCACCTGGAGGATCTGGGTCGGACTGAGGCACTCGGCACAGCCAGGAACGCCGAGATACTGGGCGTAGAGGACGTAGACATGGCCGAAGTCATCGGCCGCGATCGCCGGCTCCCACTGGTCCCCGGAGGTGAAGCCGAGGCGCGCCTGCGGGGTGAAACCGCTCGCCACCGACGGCACGCGAAGGCCGCCGTCGGGCGCGGCGGCGGCGACCGCCGATTCGACGATCCCCGAACGTCGCTTGCCCTTCGTGCCGATCTCGTCGGCGGCGCCCGGGCCCACCCACCCGGCGGCGATCAGCAACGCGCCACCGGCGATCGCGAGGGCAATCGCTCCGACGAGGACGGTGACGAGGGGGCGGGGCCGACGCAGGGCGATGGCGCGGGTGCTCATCTCGAGGCCTCCTCCGTGCCGGACCGCGGGGAAAGCGACCGGGATCGCATTGTGCGCCGTCGGCCCGCCTGCCTCAAGGGGCCGCAAACGAACGAGGCGGTTCCCGAAGGAACCGCCTCGAATGCTGTCCCGGTGAAGGTATCCGCCGAAACGGACGCTTCTGCCGCGCGTCAAGGGCATCTATCACGTCGGCTGCACCGACTACCCTGACCCGACCTACCCATGACCTTGTCGCTGGGGCAGCGTGGCTG
>DASTEU010000316.1:0-3544 GCA_035709325.1 Candidatus Limnocylindrales bacterium
ACGTCGGGCGGCGATCGGGACGACCGAGCCACCGACACCGCCCGCGCCGACGACCAGGATCCGCATGTCCATCGGCGAAGTATCGCGGCCGACGGCCGGCTCGGACACCGCCGTGCCGCCGACCGGGACTTCTGACCCTCAACAGGCGCGTGTTATCCTCGCCGGCCCGGACCCCGCGTCACGGTCCGGTCGGCAGCGCGACGCGCGGGGAGCAACCTTTCGGCCATGACCGTCGTCGACGAGCGGAGCGTCGAGCCCGCTCGCCAGCCCCACCGCCGAGCCGCTCGGACTGACCGCCGGCTGCCGTACCTGAACCGCGAGCTGTCCTGGCTCGAGTTCAACGCCCGCGTCCTTCACGAGGCGCGCGATCCGCGCAACCCGCTCCTGGAGCGGGTGAAGTTCCTCGCGATCTTCGCGTCGAATCTCGACGAGTTCTTCCAGGTCCGGATCGCCGGCCTCCGCCAGCAGGTCAGCGCCGGTTCGGCCACCGCCGCGCCGGACGGCAGGAGTGCAGCCGAGCAGCTCGCCGCGGCCCGAGCCAGGATCCTCGAGCTCGTCGCCGAACACAGCGCGATCTACGCCGCGCTCCGCCGGGACCTCCGCGACGAGGGCGTCGAGATCGTCAACTACGCCGCGATCCCCGAGCACCACGTCACGCTCCGGCAGCGCTTTCTCGACGAGATCTACCCGGTCCTGACGCCACTCGCGGTCGACCCCGGCCACCCCTTCCCGTACATCTCGACGCTCAGCCTCTCGATCGCGGTCGGGCTGCGCGATCCCGAGTCCGGCGAGACCCGTTTCGCCCGGGTGAAGGTGCCCCCGATCCTGCCCCGCCTCCTGCAGGTGGAACCGAGCCGATTCGTCCTGATCGACCAGGTCATCGAGGCCAACCTCGATGCGTTGTTCAGCGGCATGGAGGTCGTCGAGCACCACCTCTTCCGGGTCACCCGAAACGCCGACCTCGCGATCGAGGAGGACGAGGCCGACGACCTGCTCATGGCCCTCGAGGAGGAGCTCCGCCGGCGCCGCTTCGGTGAGGCCGTCCGACTCGAGGTCGAGCGCTCGATGCCGGCCGCGACTCGCCAGATCCTGCTCCGCGGGATCGGCCTCGGCGAGGACGACTGCTACGAGATCCGGGGCATGCTCGACCTGACCGGCCTGCGGGCGATCGCCGAGCTCGACCGGCCGGACCTGCGGAGCGCCCCGTGGACGCCGGTGACGCCGCCGCGTCTCGTCCCACCCGACGAGGACGAACCGGCCGACGTGTTCGCCGCGATCCGGAACGGCGACCTCCTCGTCCACCACCCGTACGAGAGCTTCGCCGCCTCGATCGAACGCTTCATCGCCCAGGCGGTCGACGATCCCGAGGTCCTCACGATCAAGATGACGCTCTACCGGACGTCGGGCGACTCGCCGATCGTGCGCGACCTCATCCGGGCGGCCGAACAGGGCAAGCAGGTCGTCGTCCTCGTCGAGATCAAGGCGCGATTCGACGAGGAGGCGAACATCGTCTGGGCCCGCAAGCTCGAGCAGGCAGGCGCCCATGTCGTCTACGGGCTCGTCGGGCTCAAGACCCACTCGAAGGTGACACTCGTCGTCCGCCGCGAAGGCTCCGGGCTGCGACGGTACGTCCACATCGGGACGGGCAACTACAACCACCGGACGGCCCGCCTCTACACCGACCTGGGCCTCCTCTCCTGCCGGCCGGAGCTCGGCGCCGACGTGACCGACCTGTTCAACGTCCTGACCGGCCTCTCGCGGCAGCGCGAGTTCCGCCGCCTGCTCGTCGCGCCGCACAGCCTCCGCAGCCGGTTCCTCGAGCTCGTCGAGCGCGAGATCGCCCATGCCTCGGTCGGGCATGAGGCGTGGATCGTCCTGAAGGTGAACGCGGTCGTCGACGTCGAATGCATCGAGGCCCTCTACCGCGCGTCGCAGGCCGGCGTCCGCATCGAGCTCATCAGCCGGGCGGCCTGCTCGGTCCAACCGGGCCTGCCCGGCATCTCCGAGCGGATCAGCGTCCGCTCGATCGTTGGCGAGTTCCTCGAGCACTCTCGGGTCTGGGGCTTCGGCAACGGGGACGAGCCCGACTGGTACATCGGTTCGGCGGACCTCATGGACCGCAACCTGGACCGACGGGTGGAAGCGGTCGTCCCCGTCGAGGATGTCGAGGCGCGGGGTCGTCTCGCCGAGTTCATCGAGATCCTGCTCGCCGACGACCGCCGCTCGTGGCAGCTCGGCGCCGACGCCGTCTGGCGCCGGACCGAGGAGCTGACCGGGACGCCCGGAACGATCGACACCCACGAGGAGCTCCGCCAGCGCGCGCTCGCGGCGGCCGCCGTCGCGACCGCGCCTCGCCGGCCGGGCGCCGGCGCAGGGTCCCTGGACCCGCGGGCATGAGGCACGTCCGATGAGCGAATCGCCCGTGGCCCCGCGGCCGGTCGAGGTCGAGCTCAAGTACCGCCTGCTCGAGTCGGCCGCGGGCGACCCTTACCTCGTGGCCGACGAGCTCGGCGGCTTCCGGCCGATCAGCCCGCTCCGATCGACCCAGCTCGAGGATCGCTACCTCGACACGGCCGACGGCGCGCTCGCCCGGGCCGGGTTCGTTGCCCGCCTGCGGCAGACCGCTCGGGGCACGACGGTCTCGGTCAAGTCGACGTCGCGCCGGCCGGGCACCACCGGGGCTCATCGGCGAGAGGAACTCGAGGGGCCGGCCGACCGGACCGCGGGCCCGCGCGACTGGCCGGCGTCCGACGCCCGCTCGCTGATCCTCGAGCAGTGCGGCGACGCGCCGCTCGTCGAGCTCGTGACGATCCGTCAGCTGCGCCACAAGCGGCAGCTCCAGTCGGCCGACGCGCTCGTGGAGCTCAGCCTCGACGAGGTCGACGCGGTCGTTCGGAGCCGGGTGATCGAACGCTTCGTCGAGCTCGAGGTGGAGCTCGTCGAAGGCGAGGAGGCCGCGCTCGAGCCGATCGACGCCATCCTCTCGGCCGATCCGGGACTGGCCCGATCGACCGGATCGAAGCTGGAATCGGCGCTGGCCGCGCTCCGGTCGACGAGCGGGCGGCGGGCACGGCGAGCCGCCAGCATCCTGCCGCTCGTCGAGAGCGCCGGAGCCGACCCGGCGGCGATCGTCGAGGCGATCACCGCCCCGCAGGCGTCCGCGCCGGCTCGACCCTCGCCGCGGGCACGACCGAAGGCGGGCGCCCCGCGGAACGCGTCCCGATCACGGGCCGGCACGGGCCGGAGGCCGAGCAGGCGCTCCGGCGACACGTCGCAGGAGGCTCGCGGTGAGCTCGCCGGGGGAGCGGCGCCCGAGGCCGGGGCGGCGGCGCCGGAGGCCGAGACGGCGCCGGAGGCCGAGATGGCGCCGGCTGAGGCCGAGGCAGCGCCGGCCGCGGCCGAGGCAGCGCCAGCCGCGGCCGAGACGGCGCCGGCCGCCGAGGTCCCGATCGAGCCCGTGGCGGCCGCTCCTGAGCCGGCGGCTCAAGGGGCACCCGACCGGCGGCACGCTGCGCAGCCCCAACTCGCAGTGGGCAAGTCGCCG
>DASTEU010000317.1:0-4466 GCA_035709325.1 Candidatus Limnocylindrales bacterium
CGACCATCCGGTGGCGGAAGACCCGCCGGACGAACGGCAGGAGGTCGAGGTGCCCCGCGTGGGGCGGCGGATCGTGGACGTTCATTCGGTAACGGGTCGTGAGCAGCGGCCAGTCGAAGCCCCGACCGTTGTACGTCACGAGCCAGGCGTCGCGAGGCAGGTGGGCCGCGATCCGGGCCAGCAGCGCCGGCTCGTCGGAATGGTCCGGCAGCAGCAGCTGGGACTGGCGGAACCGGTCGCCCTCCCACCAGCCGAGCCCGACAAGCCACGCGACGGTTCCCGCCGCCGTGGCGAGGCCGGTCGTCTCGGTGTCGAGACAGAGGAGGGGAGCGTCCGCCGGCGGCTGGCCCGGCAAGGCGGCCAGCCGCTCGCGATCGACCGGCAGCACGACCGTCAGGGGCTCGCAGCGGACGACCGTTCCGAGGCCGTCGAGGAGCACCTCGCCGTCGACGGCCGCCGCCCTGCGCTCCGCGAGCTCCCGCGAGCGGGCCCGATCCGGCCCCGCCGGGATCGTCGCCGCGACTTCTCGGCGGAAGTTCGCGAGGCGGCGCTCGAGTGTCGCCCCGCTCACGCCGCGACCGCCGCGCCGGCTCCCAGCTCCGCCAGCAGCCGGAGGGCGAGCGCCTTCGCGTCGACGTGCGGCTCGAGGCGCGGCCCCGTGCAGGCCGGGCAGCCGGCCTCACACGAGCAGGCCCCGATCAGTTCGGCGGCGCCGACGACGAGCTCGTCGTGGCGGGCGAAGAGCCGCTCGCTGAGCCCGACGCCGCCGGGCATCGCCTCGTAGAGGTAAATCGTCGGCGACTCGCTGTGCGGCGAGCGGACCTGGCTGACGAGGCCGAGGTCGCGCGGGTCGACCATCAGCAGGACGCTCGCGACGGCCTGGAGCGCCCGCCCGGCACCGAGGAGCGCGACGTCGAGCTCGTCCCGCCGCCAGCCCGCGGCGGCGACTTCGGCCGTCAGCCAGTACGCGGTCGTCTGGAGCTCCAGTTCGGGCAGGTCGACCGGGCCCCACCCGACGTTCTCGTCGGTCACGAACTTGAGCTTCTTGTAAAGCGTGACGAGGCTGGCGACCATCACCTCGCCGTGGAGCTTGCGCCCGCCGATCGCCGGCGCCTCGGCGAAGACGTCGAGCGGCTTGAGCGTCACCGCTCGGTTCGCATACGTGTAGTGGTCCGCGTCGATGCGGTGGACGTAGGCCTTCCGTTCGCCCCAGTCGAGCTTGTCGACGTGGTACTGGGCCGACTCGTGGAGATAGATCGCGTGATCGTGGACGAGGACCTGGGCGGAGAAAAGGTCGACCTCGCCGAGGACCCGCGGCCGGTCCGGCGACGTGTCGATGATCACGACGTTCTCCGGGGCCGCCGCCCGCAGCGAGATCTCCGAGGCGGGGAAGTTCTCCGAGCTCCAGTACCAACGGCCGTCGGCCGCCTCGCGGACGTGGCCCGACTCGGCGAGGAACGCGAGGAGGTCGTCGACCGGCCCTGGCCCGAAGATCTCGCCGGGCTCGAACGGCCGCTCGAACGTGGCCGCCCGGAGGTGGGCCAGCAGGACGTGGAGGTTGTCCGGGTCGAGGCGGGCCTCCTCGGGCCGGCCGCCGAGCAGGAACTCAGGGTGGTGGATGACGTACTGGTCGACCGGCGCCGGCGAGGCGACGACGATCGCGACGCTGACGTCGTTGCGTCGGCCGGCCCGCCCCATCTGCTGCCAGGTGCCGGCGATCGAGCCGGGATAACCGGCGAGGACCGCGACGTCGAGCCGCCCGATGTCGACGCCGAGCTCGAGGGCGTTCGTGCTGACGACGCCGAGGACCTCGCCGTCGCGGAGGCCCTGCTCGATCGAGCGGCGCTCGGTCGGCAGGTAGCCGCCCCGATAGCCGCGCACGCGCGTCCGCGGCCCGTAGCTCTCGCGGAGCGACTCGCGCAGGCCGGTGAGGAGGACTTCGACGGCGACCCGCGAGCGTCCGAACACGATCGTCTGGCGTCCGGCGCGCAGGAACGGCAGGGCCCAGCGCTGGGCCAGCGTCAAGGCGGATCCCCGGGCGCCGGTGGCCGCGTCGATGACCGGCGGATCGACGAGCAGGATGTGCCGCTCCCCGGTCGGGGCGCCGTTGCGGTCGACGAGCCGGGCCGGCCGCCCCGTCAGGGTCGCGGCAAGCTCGAGCGGGTTGCCGATCGTCGCCGAGCAGCAGACGATGACCGGCTTCGAGCCGTAGTGGGCGCAGAGCCGGAGCAGCCGCCGGAGCACGTTCGCGACGTGGCTGCCGAACACGCCGCGGTACGTGTGCAGCTCGTCGATGACGATGACCCGGAGCTGCTCGAACAGCTGGAACCACTTTGTGTGGTGGGGGAGGATCGCCGAGTTGAGCATGTCCGGGTTCGTCACGACGACCTGCCCCGCCTTGCGGACGGCGGAGCGGATCGGGGCCGGCGTGTCGCCGTCGTAGGTCGCGGCGCTGACCTCGAGGCCGGCCAGCTTCGTCAGGCCCATGAACTCGGCGACCTGGTCCTGGCCGAGCGCCTTGGTCGGGAAGAGACAGAGCGCTCGCGAGGAGGGGTCCTCGGCGATTGCCTGGAGGATCGGCAACGCGTAGCAGAGCGTCTTGCCCGACGCGGTGGGCGTGACGACCACGACATCCTCGCCGCGGTGGACCGCCTCGATCGCCTCCGCCTGGTGGGCGTACGGCCGCTCGACGCCGCGCGAAGCGAGGCCTCCGACGATCCGCGGGTCGAGCCACTCCGGCCACTCGCCGTGTTCCGCTTGGCGGGCCGGCAGCACCTCGTGGTGGACGACGCCCCGCGCCAGCGAGGGCTCCTCGAGGAGACGGGCCAGGACCGTTTCGGTGGCGGCGGGGGCGTACGTGCGCATCGTCAACTCCAAACCGAACAGACGTGCGAATTCAGCGCAGTCTAGCAGGAGCGTCGACGCGGCTCGTGACAGCTTGTCTGTCACGGCGGACGGTTTGACATGTCAGCTGCGGGCAGCTACCCTCACGCGAACGTGGCCGACGACCGACGCGTGCCCCAGCCGCTCGAGACGCCCGGGACCGCCGATTCGTCGTGGGCCCCGGCGACCGCCGCGCGCCCCGCGGACGAAACGCCGCCGCCGGACGACGTGGCGGACGGCGCAGAGGAGCAGGCACCCGATCCCGTCGTCGCCGCGATCGCCGCGGACGGCGTCGACCTGTCGAAGCTCTCGATCGCCGGGATCAAGCGACGCCACGTCGGCTGGATGGCGGCGGCGCTCGTCTCGGCCTGGATCGTCGTCGTGTTCGCCCGCCAGGCGGCCGAGGCCTCATCCGCCGCGACCCGGGCGGACCAGATCGCCGGCGAGAACGCCGCCCTCACGGCCGAGATCGAGGCCCTCGAAGCGGAGTTCCGCCTCATCGAGCGCCCGGCCTACGTCGCCCAGCAGGCGCGGGGCTACCGGATCGGGACCGCCCAGGAGATCCCCTTCACGCTCGACCCGTCGGTGCCCGATCCCGCCCCGAACGCGCCAGGCTCGGCCTCGGTCCGGCTCGGCGCCGAGGAGGCTCGGATCACGCCCCTGGAGTCCTGGCTCTCGCTCCTCTTCGGCCCGACCGGCTGACGCCGGCCGGGTCGCCGGAAGGCACCACGAGCCGACCCGATCGCCTCGTCGGCCGACCGGCCGCGTCGTATCCTTCGATCGCGGCGGCCGGCGCGGTCGATGACGGCTTCGGCGAGGGGCGCCGCCGGAAGGGGAGGGTCGATGTTCGAGATCCCGGTCGAAGACTTCGTGTTCATCGTCTGCCTGATCGTCGGCGGCGGACTGCTCCTCATCACGGTCCTCGTCGACGACATCCTCGGCGGACTGCTCGACTTCCTGAACATCGGGTTCGACATCGGCGGCGTGTCGCTCATGCCGCTCCTCCTCTCGTTCGTCTCGATGTTCGGGGTGGGCGGCCTGTTCGCGACGCGGACCCTCGACGTCCACGGCGCCGGAGCCGCGGCGGTCGGCGTGGCCTTCGGCGGCGTCGGCTTCCTCATCGCCTACGTCCTGTTCAACGTGCTCCGCAGGGCGGAGGGTGCGAAGCCGTTCTCCACCTCGGACCTCGTCGGCCGCGATGCCCTCGTCGCCGTCGGCATTCCCGCCGGTCGGTTCGGCAGCATCCACGTCAAGGCCGAAGGCCAGACCCATGAGTTCTCGGCGACGGCCGACGTCGACGTCCCGGCCGGTTCGGTCGTCCGGATCACCGGTGCCGCCGGGACGGCGCTGATCGTCGCCCCGCTGCGGCCGGCGGGGGCCGGGGGACCCGTGCCGGCGGCGTCCGGTGGTCCCGCCGCGGCGGCGTCCGGCGGGGAGTCTTCATCGGATGCGGCCGGAGCCGCGGAGGGAGAGATCGACCGTGGATAGGATCCTCGAGTTCATCGGCGGAGGGGCCCTGCCGGTCTTCTTCGTCATCGTCATCCTCGTCCTGATCGTTGCCTACCTCGGCAGCCGCTACCGCG
>DASTEU010000318.1:0-7287 GCA_035709325.1 Candidatus Limnocylindrales bacterium
GCCTGTGACGCCGGGCGGCACACTCGACCGCCGAACGCCTGTTTCGGGCTGGTTGGACGCCTCCCGCCGGTCGCCCGGTCCGCCACGCGGCACAGCGCCCGTCGTGATCGGCCCGTCACACGGCGGGGATAGACTTAGGGCATGAAGTTCCTCCGCCCCTCCGCCCCGGCCATGCCCGCCCCAGAGTCCGCCCTGCCCGGCCGCCCCGAGCCGATGCCCGTCCCGGATCGTCACTTCGTCAACGGCCGACCCTTGCAGCCGCCATACCCCGACGGGTTCGAGGTCGCCGAGTTCGCGCTCGGTTGCTTCTGGGGCGAGGAGAAGCTCTTCTGGCAGGTGCCCGGCGTCTGGGTGACCGCGGTCGGCTACCAGGGCGGCCTCAGCCCGAACCCGACGTACCGCGAGGTGTGCACCGGCCGGACCGGCCACGCCGAGGCGGTGCGTGTCGTCTTCGATCCCGAGCACGTCTCGTACGAGGAGCTGCTGCGCCGCTTCTGGGAGGCCCACGACCCGACCCAGGGGATGCGCCAGGGCAACGACGTCGGCACCCAGTACCGCTCGGCGATCTTCGTCCGCGACGACGCCCAGCGCGCCGCCGCGGAGCGGTCGAAGGCGCTCTACCAGGAGCGCCTGAGCGCCGCCGGCTACGGCGAGATCCAGACCGAGATCGTCGACGCGGCCCAGAACCCGTTCTACTTCGCCGAGGAGTACCACCAGCAGTACCTGGCCAAGAACCCGAACGGCTACTGCCCCAATCACGCGACGGGCGTGAAGCTCCCGGACGAGTTCGTCGCCACCCCGCTGCAGTACGTCGACTGACGGCTACAGGCGCTGGGCGGCGGCTCGAGGCCCCGTCGGGCTTCGCCCTGCAGCCCGAGGGACAGGTAGATCACACCGATCTGTAGCCAGGCGACTGGCCCCGTCGGTCCGCCGAACGCGGCGAAACTCACGACGACCGCGAGACTCCAGACGGCCAGAAGCGCCAGGTAGACGGGCGGTACCCAGCGCGCCGGCTCCGCGTGTTCATCGGGCGATGGTGGAGGGCGCCCCCCCGTCGGTGTAGGCTCCGTCGCGTGCTGCGAGTCGGGTCGATCGTCATTCGCGTCGACGATCTGGAGCGCCAGGCGGCGTTCTGGGAGGCGGCGCTCGGCTACGTCCGGCGCGAGGGCATCGTCGCCGACGACTTCATCCTGCTCCGCCCGAAGGACGGGGTCGGCCCGAACGTCTCGCTCGACCGGGTCCGCTCCGAGCTGAAGATCCCACCGCGCATCCACCTCGACCTGTACGCCGAGGACCAGGCCGGCGAGGTGAAACGGCTGATCGGGCTCGGCGCGAGCGAGGTCCACTGGGACAAGCGTCCGGCCGACGCCGACTACGTGATCCTGGCCGACCCCGAGGGCAACCGCTTCTGCGTCGTGGACGTCACCCGCTGATCCGCGGGGCGGGCGCCACCAACCGCGGGATCGTCAGCCTCGCGCCGGCGCCGCGGGTGGCGCACCGTAGCCGCCCGCCGCGATCTCCGCGGCCCGTGCCCGGTACGCCTCGACCGTCGGCGGCGTCCGCGCTCGGAAACCCTCGACGATCCGGTTGTACATCGAGAACCCGGCGGCGATGAGGACCGCGAGCTGGACGTCGGCATCGCTCGCACCGGCTGCCTGAGCGGCGGCGACGTCGTCAGCGCTCAGGTCGCGGGGTTCGCGACGGACCGTCCGGGCGATGTGCAGCAGGGCGCGCATCCGCTCGTCGAACCCGTCCGAGGAGCCCTCCTTGACGATCTCGATGAGCGGTGCGCGATCGGTGGCGCCGTCCCGCTCGAGCAGGGCGTTCGCGTGGGCTCCGTGCGAATCCATGCAGAAGTAGCAGTCGTTCGCCGCCGAGACCGCCGTGGCGAGCATCTCCCGCTCGGCGCGGTCCATCGTCGTGCCCGGGAAGTCATTGACGAGCAGCTCGTCGGCGAGGCCCCGCAGGTGGCCGCCGAGGCCCGGCGTCAGGCGGATCGCGGTCAGGATGCCGGGAACGTCGGGCAGGCCGCCGACGATCGGTTCCTGGAGCGAGCGCCGCAGTCGCTCGTCGTCACGGTTCATCCGACCACCTCCTCGCGCCCTGGACTCCCTGCTGCCATGATGCACGGCGCCGGCTCACGGCGCCCGCCGCCGCTCGCGCAGCAGGCGGGCCGCCTCCTCCGGGGCGACGTCGCTGATGAAGACCCCGACGCCGGATTCGCTCGCGGCGAGGTACTTGAGCTTCGTCGGCGAACGCCGCGCGGACAGGATCTCCAGGTGCAGGTGCCAGCGCTCCCGGCCGCGTCCGACCGGCGCCTGGAGCCAGCTCGCGATGTACGGCGGCGGGGCCGGGAACAGCGCATTGAATCGGCCCAGCAGGTCGGCCTGGAGGGAGACCGCCTCGTCGAGCTCGTCGGGCGCGAGCGCGGCGAGGTCCGGCACGTGGCGCCGGCTGTAGAGATGGACCTCGAACGGCCAGCGCGCGGCGTGGGGCACGAAGGCGACGAACCGCTCGGTCGCGGCGACGACGCGCTCGCCGGCCTCGAGCTCGGCCGCGAGGACGTCGCAGAACCGGCAACCGCCCGTCGCGGCGTGGTGCTCGTCGGCAACCGAGAGCGCCCGCTCGACCCGCGGCGGCACGAACGGATATGCGTAGATCTGGCCGTGGGGGTGGTGGAGCGTCACGCCGATCTCCTCGCCGCGGTTCTCGAAGCAGTACACGTATTCGACGCCCTCGATCGCGGACAGGGCCGCGGTCCGCTCGACCCAGGCACGGGCGACGGTCGCCAGGCGCTCGCGCGGCAGATCGGCGAAGAGCGCGTCGTGGTCGCTCGTGTAGGCCACGACCTCGCAGCGACCGACGCCCGGGCGCCGGACGAGCGGGTCGCCGCGGACCTCGACACCGGCCGGCTCGACGACGAGCGCCGGAAAGCGGTTCTCGAAGACGACGACGTCGTAGCCGGCGGCCGGGATCTCGGTCGGGTCGCCGGGCCGGCTGGGGCAGAGCGGGCATTCCGACGCCGGCGGCAGGTGGGTCCGGCCCTGGCGGTGGGCGGCGACGATCACCCACTCGTCGTGGATGGGGTCGTGACGGATCTCCGGAGCGCCGATTGTGGACCGGAGGTCCCGGAGGTCCTCGGCCGTCCGGTCGGCGCCTGGGCGGTCGTCGAAGTAAAAGAGCTCGCGCCCGTCGGCAAGGCGGATCGAGGTCGGGTTCGTCATCGGTCGCCCGATGGTAGCGTTGCCGCCGCCCGATGACGCCCGCCGAGCTCGCCGACGCCGTCCGCGCCGCCCATCCCGCCGCCCGCCGCGAGGCGGTCCGGATCGTGCGCGCGCCCGGCCGGGTCAACCTCATCGGCGAGCACACCGACTACAACGAGGGCTTCGTCCTGCCTGCCGCGATCGATCGGGAGGTCCGGATCGGGTTCGTGGCGGCCGGGGACGGGCGGGTCGAGCTCGTCCGATCCGATACGGGCGAGCGGGCCGGGATGGCCCTGGACGCCGAGCGCCGGCCCGACGGGACCTGGTTCGACTATGTCGCGGGCGTCGCCCTCGAGCTCCACCGGGCCGGGCTCGAGCCCGGCGGCCTGCGCGGCGTCGTGACCGCGAACCTGCCGATGAACGCGGGGCTCTCGTCGTCCGCCGCGTTCGAGCTCGCCGCCGCCTGGGTGCTCCTCGGCGATCGGGCGGCCGACGTCGAGCCGCTCGAGCTCGCCCGCATCTGCCAACGAGCCGAAAACGAATACGTCGGCGTCCGCTGCGGGCTCATGGACCAGTTCGCGAGCGCCTGCGGCGTCCGCGGGTCGGCGCTGCTCCTCGACTGCCGATCGCTCGACTGGCGGTCGGTCCGCCTGCCGCAGGAGCTCGCCCTCGTCGTCCTCCACAGCGGCTCCTCGCGGTCGCTCGGGGCAAGCGCGTACAACACCCGGCGGGCCGAGTGCGAGGCGGGTGTCGCGGCCGCCGCCCGGCTCGATCCGGCCGTCCGCTCCCTGCGCGACGTCACCCCCGAGCTCCTGGCGGCCGCCGCGGGCGCGATGGACGACGTCGTCCTCCGCCGCTGCCGCCACGTCGTCGCCGAGAACGAGCGCGTCGGTGCCGCCGTTGCCGCACTCGAGTCGAGCGATCACGGCGCGCTCGGCGCGCTGTTCGCGGCGGGCCACGCCTCGCTGCGCGACCTGTTCGAGGTGAGCTCGCCGGAGCTCGACGCCCTCGTCGAGATCGCGGTTGCGGTGCCCGGCGTCGTCGCCGCCCGGATGACCGGCGCGGGGTTCGGTGGCTGCACGGTCAACCTCGTCCGGCCCGACGCCGTCGGCGCGCTGCGGGCGGCCGTGGCAGCCGGGTACACCAACCGGACGGGCCTCGTCGCGACGGTCCTCGAGGTCGACGCCGCGGCCGGCGCGGGCCCCCTGACGGAAGCGCGCGGCTAGCCGGCCCGCTCGCCGGAGCGCCCGGCTAGCGGGTCAGCGTCACCTTCTCGATCCAGCGCGGCGCTTCGGGATCGATGCCCCGGGCGAGCGCGAGGTGGAGGGCAAGGAGCTGGCCCGGGACGATCGAGACGACCGGCGTCAGCCGGTCCGGGAGGCCGGCCGGCAGCGAGATGCCGGCGCTGGCAGCCGCCAGCGCTTCGGCCCGGTCCGAGATGACGATCCGCTCGACGCCGAGGCCGGCGAGCCGAACGAGGACCGTGTCGACGTCGGACGCCGCTCGGCCCGACGTGGCGATCGCGAGGACCGGCAGGCCCGGCTCGACGAGGGCGAGCGGGCCGTGGAGGAAGTCGGCGGTCGAATACGGATCGGCCGAGACGCGGGCGAGCTCCTTGAGCTTGAGCGCCAGTTCGCGGGCCGTCGCGTACTCGTAGCCGCGCCCGATGACGATGAGCCGGTCGCGGCCCGCCAGCCTGGCGGCGACCGGCCCGACCGCGCGCTCGACCTCCGGCGTGGCGGCGGCCGCGATCGCGTCCGGCAGGCCGGCGAGGTCGGCGGCGGCCCCATCGCGACCGGCGAGCGCCTCGACGAGCATCGCGACCGCGACGAGCTGGCCCGTGTAGGTCTTCGTCGCCGCGACCGACCGCTCGGGGCCGGCGGCGAGATCCACGACGTGGGCGGCCGCCCGGGCGAGCTCCGAAGCCGGGTCGTTCGTGATCGCGACCGTCGGGGCGCCCTGGCGGCGGGCGCTCTCGACGACGCCGACGACGTCGGGCGAGCGCCCCGACTGGGAGATCGCGACAACGAGCGCCCGGCCGAGCCGCGGCTCCGCGTCGTAGATCGAGAGGAGCGACGGCGCCGCGAGCGCCACGGGCAAGCCGAGCCGCTCCCCGACGAGGTACTGAGCGTAGATCGCCGCATGGTCGCTCGAACCGCGGGCGGCGACGAGGACGAGGTCGATCTCGCCGGTCGCGATCCGCGGGCCGACCTCGGCCGCGATCGCGTCCACCGCCGGGCGCGCGCTCGCGAGGAGGCGGGCGACGACCGCGGGCTGCTGCGCGATCTCTTCACGAAGGGTCATGACGGCCGCAGGATGCCATGGCCGGTCGGGTGGAGGCCCGGGATCGCGGCCGGCAGGCGGCCCTCGAACGGGGTGTCGCCGGCGAGGGCCGCGGCCAGCGCCCGCAGGGTCGGCGGCAGGATCCCGTACGTCGCGACGTGGGTCTGCGAGCGCGGGTACGCCGCCAGGTCGAACGGCGTCCGGAGGGCGACCGTGACGAGTGGGGCCTCGAGCCCGAGGAGCGCGTCGACGAGCGCGGCCTGGCCCGGCACCGTGAACGCGGCCGTCGTCCCGACGACGACGAGGTCGCGATCCGCGACGGCCCCTCGGACCGCGGCGATCTCGGCGCTGCTCGGGTCGTGGCCCACGACGTGTTCGTCGACCGCCCCGAACCGGTCGGCGAGGGCGGCGGCCAGCGCCGGCGCGACCGCGGACGACGTGTCGGCGGGCGTCTGGTCGGTCGGGACCGGCTGGATCGCGGCGATCCGGGCGTCCGGCGGGAGACGCAACGGGAGGAGCCCGGCATCGTCGCGGACGAGCGTGATCGACCGCCGGGCCAGCTCGTCGGCGAGGTCGGCGTGCTCGCGGCAGCCGACGACGGCGAGATCCGGCTGGAGGAAGCCGTCCAGCCAGGAGCGAAGCGCGGCGACGCGGCCGGCAGATGCCCTGAGGCGCTCCTCGTCGAGGAGGCCGCGGACGGCGGCGTGGGCCAGCCCGGCTTCGATCCGTGCCCGCGCGTCGGGGTCCGGTCCGGTCAGGAGCAGGTCGACGCCCGCGCGCAGGGCGGCGAGGACGTCGAGGACCTGGTTCGAGCCCTGGGCAAGGGCCCGCATGTCGAGCGCGTCGGTGATCGAGACGCCGTCGAAGCCGAGCTCGTCGCGGAGGAGACCGCTCATGATCCGCGGCGAAAGCGTCGAGGGCAGCGCCGGGTCGCCGGTGAGCGCCGGCACGCCGAGGTGGGCCGACATGACGAGCCTGGCCCCGGCCCCGATGCCGTGGCGGAAGGGGACGAGCTCGCGGGCCGCCAGGCGCTCCGCGTCCGCGTCGAGGACCGCCAGCCGATCGTGCGTGTCGACAGCAACGTCGCCGATCCCCGGGAAGTGCTTCAGGGCGGCCGCGACGCCAGCCGACTGGAGACCGCGGACGGTCGCCGCGACGAAGCGGCCGACGGCCGACGGGTCGTCCCCGAACGAGCGGATCCCGACCGCCGGGTTGCGCGGATCGACGGCCAGGTCGCAGGCGGGTGCGTAAGCAACATTGACGCCGAGCGCCCGGAGCTCCCGCCCGACGGCCGCCCCGATGCGTTCGGCCAGGGTCTCGTCGGCGGTTGCCCCGAGGGCCATGTTGCCGGCGAACGCCGTCGTCCCGTCGCCGAGCGCGACGAGCTGGCCGCCCTCCTGGTCCGCGGCGACGAGGAGCGGGCCGGCTCCGTCCGGGCGCGAGGCTGCCGTCTGGACCGCCGCCGCGAGCTCCCGGACCTGCCCCGGCGAGGCGACGTTCGAGAAGCGGAAGAGCGTCACGCCGGCCGCCGGCGCCCGCCGCAGCCGCTCCGCGACCACTGCCGGCAACGCCTCTCCTTCGAACGCCAGCATCAGCGATCCGAGCGCCAGCTCCGGGCTCCGCTCAGCCTGCCCGGCCCGCCGTGCCGCCCGCCCGGCCCCGAGCGTCATCCCTTGACCGCGCCGGCGAGACCCCGCACGAACTGGCGCTGGAACGCGACGAAGAAGATGAGGATCGGCACGATCGTCATCGTCACGCCGGCCGCGATCGAGCGGAAGTCCGACGAGAACAGCCCCTGGAG
>DASTEU010000319.1:0-10421 GCA_035709325.1 Candidatus Limnocylindrales bacterium
TCGGCCAGGAGGACGTCGTCGTCGTCGAGGACGTCGAGTGGCAGATTCGCCGTGTAGCCCTGCTCGCTGTGGGCGACGACGTGCGTCGCGTTCGGCCGGACCTGGGCGAGGCGCAGGACCTCCTGGATCGGGACGCCCTCCCAGTCGGTATCGAGCTTGGACCAGCGGGTGACGCAGTGGATGTCGGTATGGACGGTCTTCCGAGGCAGCTCCTTGAACTGCTGCCATGTCAGCGTGAATGGGTTGTCGACCTCGCCGAAGACCCGGAAGTCCCAGGTCGCGAGATCGGTGTGCGGCACCGAGCCGTAGTGGAGGACCGGGAACTTGTCGGTCTTGTACTGGCCCGGCGGGATCCGCTCGGCGACGGCGGGGTCGCGCTCGGCCGAGCCGAAGAGGCGTTCGAACATGGGGGCTCCGTGTACTGTGAGAGGCTGATCGTGCCACATCGACGGCGATCGCCGATGACGCCCCGATGACGGCCGGGTCGTGCGTTACCCTCTCCGGGTGACTTCGCCCCAGGCGACCCCGGGCATCCGCGCCGACGGAGCGCGCCCCCGGGTCATCGTCGTCATGCCCGCCTACAACGCCGCAAAGACGCTCGAGCGGACCTACGCCGACGTGCCGCAGGAGCTCGTCGACCAGATCATCCTCGTCGACGACGTGTCCAAGGACGAGACCGTCGAGGTCGCCCGCCAGCTCGGGCTCGACGTGATCATCCACCAGCAGAACCTCGGCTACGGCGGCAACCAGAAGACCTGCTACGACGCCGCGCTCGGGTCCGGCGCCGACGTCGTCGTGATGCTCCACCCCGACTACCAGTACGACGCGACCCGGATCCCGGCGCTCATCGCCCCGATCCTCGCCGACGACGCCGACCTGATGCTCGGGAGCCGCTTCCTCGGCGATCCGCTCGCCGGCGGGATGCCTCGCTGGAAGTACGTGAGCAACCGTTTCCTGACCCTCGTCGAGAACGTCGCCTTCGGTCTGCGGCTGAGCGAGTACCACACCGGGCTCCGGGCGTACTCCCGGCGACTCCTCGAGACGATTCCGTACCGCCTCAACAGCGACGACTTCGTCTTCGACCAGGAGCTCGTCGCCCAGGTCGTGGCGGCCGGGATGGGCCGGCGGATCGGCGAGATCGGCGTGCCGACGCGCTACTTCGACGAGGCGAGCTCGGTGAACTTCCGGCGCAGCGTCGTGTACGGCCTCTCGACCCTGCGTGTCGTGCTCCGCTACCTGCTCCACCGGGCGAGGATCCGCCGCTCCCCGAAGCTCACGGCGCGCCGACCGGCCGGATGAGCTCGTCCCGACGGGCGCTCCAGGCGATCGTCGGGATCGCCGTCTCGGTCGTCGCCATCATCATCGTCCTCGGCTCGGTCGACCTGGCCCGAACGGCCGAAGTGCTCGGCCGGACGGCGCCCGCCTGGCTCCTCCTCGTCGCCGCGTTCATCGCCGGCGACGTGCTCGTCCGGGCGGTCCGCTGGCAGCGCCTCATCGCCCCGATCCGGCACGTGGCCTACGGCTCGATGCTCGCGTACCTGCTCGTCGGCTACCTCGCCAACAACGTCCTGCCGGCTCGCCTCGGTGAGCTGGTCCGGAGCCACTATCTCGGCGACCGGGAAGGGATGAGCCGGACCGCGACGCTCGGGACCGTGGTCGTCGAACGCGTCGTCGACACCGCGGTCGTCGTCGCGATCGCGGCGGTGGCGATCCTCGTCCTCAACGTCCGGGGCGTCGTCACGAACGCCGTCCTGATCGGCGTGGCGATCGTCACGATCCTCGTCGTCGGGCTCGCGATCGGCGTCGCCGCCCACCGTCTGCCCGGCGCCGAGGCCGTCGCCCGGCGGGCGGCCCGCTGGCCTCGGGTCGGCGACCTCGTGACGAAGTTGCGGACGGGGTTGGCGGTTGCGGGTCGCCCCCGGACGCTGTTCGAAACACTCGCGCTGAGCGTCATCGCCTGGGCCGCGACGCTCCTTGCCTTCGCCGCGGCCGGCCAGGCGGTCGGTCTGGAGCTGCGGATCGGCGAAGCGGCCCTGCTCTCGTCGGGGGTCGCGCTCGCCAGCGCCATCCCGGCGGGCCCCGGTTACCTGGGGACGTACGAGCTGGCCGCGGTGAAGATCGCCGAGGCGCTCGGCCTCCCGACCGACGAGGCGTTCGCGACGGCCCTCATCGTCCACGCGACGATCCTCGTGGTTACCTCGATCGGGGGCGCCGTCGCCCTGTCGCGGCTCGGCTGGAGGTCTCCACGGCCCAGAGATCTCGAGGATGCGTAGCCGAAAGACCTGACCGGCTACGACGTCCGCCTTAGCCTCACGGATTTCCGGTGGGAGCGAACACGAAGACGGTGTCAGGGCAGGTCTGGAGGTGTCGCTGGGGACCTGATGCTGCGTCCCGCACGGCTCCGCATCAGCGCAGGGTTCGTCCGCCAAGAATTACCCGCCTCTGCCCCGAGTGGACGCGATCCTGTTCGCTGTGGGTGGAAACCCGTCGGGTTCGAGTGGCGCGGGGTCGACGCGTCCCCCACGCGAAGGGCCCGCCTCTCGGCGGGCCCTTCGGTGCGAACTCCGATCAGCCGATCAGGGCAGCAGGCTCTGCTCCTCGATCCAGTCGGCGGCGACGTCGGCGACGTCGCGCTGGTCGACGGCCACCTCGACGCCGAGGCGCGTCAGCTCCTCGGTCGTCATCTTGGCCGACGCCGCATCGAGCAGGGCCGCGAAGGCCTCCGCGTCGACCTGGGCCAGGTAATCGTCCCGGACGATCGGGGCGATGTTCTCGGCGGGCTGGGTGTCCTTGTCGTCCTCGAGGACGACGAACCCGAACTGCTCGATCGCCGGCTGGGTCGAGCACAGCTCGGCGACGTCGATCGCGCCCGCGTTGAGCGCCTCGGCGATCGGGGCGTCGCAGGCCGCGAGCGGCGTGACCTGGAGCGTCGCGATGTCGATGCCGTAGGCATCCTTCAGGGCGCCGCCGCACAGCGGGTTCGGGCCGCATTCCGGCGGAAGGCCCCACTTGAGCTCGCCGGCGACCGCGGTCAGGTCGCTGATCGTCGAGAGGTTCCGTTCGGTCGCGGTGTCCTCCCGCACGACGAACGCGTTCGTGTCCTCGCCGGGTGTGTAGTCGAGAACCGTGATCCCGCCGCCCTTCGTGGCGAGGATCGCCTGGAGCTCGGTCTTGTTCGTGTCGGGGTCGCCGGTCGGCTTCGACTGGTCGTAGAACCCGAGGCCCGATCCGATGTACTCGGGCTTGAGGTCGATCTGACCGCTCTCGATCGCGGCCGCGGTGACGTCTCGGGCCCCGAGCCCGAGGTTGCGCTCGACCGTATAGCCGTTCGCCTCCAGGATCTGGGCGTAGATCTCGGCCATCAGGCGGGCTTCGTAGAAGCCGTCGGAGCCGATCCTGATGGTCGGGGGTGGGCTGCTCGGTTCCGCCGAGGCGACGGCGGATGGGGACGCAGCGGGTGACGGCGACGCCGCCGTCGATGGCGTGCTGCCCCCACCCGTCGTGCAGGCGCTCAGCAGCACCAGCGTCGACGCCCCGAGGGCAAGCCAGCGGGGAAACCGCATGGGTTTGATCCTCCTGTGATTCCGTTCGCCCGGGCAGGCGAATCGGTCCGCCGTACGATAGCAACGAATTCCTGACAACCGGTGACAGGACGATGACGGCGCGGCGAGTTACGCGGCGATTTCGCCGCGCCCGCGCGAAACCTGGGCGGCCTCACGGATCGGCCGGTCGCCTGGAAGCCGCAGCCCGCGCGAGGTCAACCGCCGCTGAATCAGGGCGATCGCGAGTTCGGTCAGGATCGCCAGCCCGGCGACGAGAATCACGCCGGCCCAGAGCCGCTCGAAGTCGCGCCGGGCGATCCCGTCGATGAGGTAGCGCCCCAGGCCGCCGAGGCCGAGCACCGCCCCGAGGGTCGTCGTCGCCACGACCTGGACCGCGGCCGTCCGGATGCCGCCGATCGCGACCGGCAGGGCCAGCGGAACCTCGATTCGGCCGAGGATCTGGCGCTCCCGCATACCCATCCCGCGAGCCGCCTCGACAAGGTCGCGATCGACCTCGCGGATCCCGGCGAACGCGTTGACCATGATCGGCGGGATCGCGAGGAGCGTCATTGCTCCGAACGTCGGGATGAGGCTGAGGCCGTACTCCGGTGAGATCGCCAGCGACACCGGCCAGATCATCGCCATCGCCCCGTACGACGGGATCGCCCGGCCGACGTTCGCGAGGTTCACCGCGAGGAAGGCGAACCGTCCCGTGTGGCCGATCCACAGGCCGATCGGCAGGGCGATCGCGATCGCGACGACGATCGACGCGGCCGAGATCACGACGTGTTCGAATAGCCGCGTCGGGATCCCGTCCTGACCCGCCCAGTGTGCCGGGTCGGCGAGCCAGCCGAGGGCGCCGAAGAGCAGGTCCATCAGGCGACCGCCCGGGACGCCCGGGCCCGGGCCCACGGCGTCGCCCGTCGCTCGAGCCCGACGAGCAGGGCATCGACGATGAGCGCGAGTGCGACCGACATCACCGCCCCGATGTAGACCTTCGTCGGGAAGAACGTGTTGATCCCGTCGCGGATGAAGAAGCCGAGCCCGCCGTAGTTGTCGCCGATGAGGGCGGCGACGACGACGAGCCCGATCGTCGAGACACTCGCCAGCCGGACGCCGGCGATGATCAGCGGCAGGGCGAGCGGCAGCTCGATCTCCTGGAGGCGCCGGCCGGACGTGAAGCCCATCGCATCGGCTGCCTCGAGCGTGTCGGCAGGAACGGCGCGGAACCCGGCGACGATGTTCCGGATGTAGATCAGGAGCGTGTAGATCGTGAGGGGAATCTCCGCCGTCAGGAGCGAGACGCCGGTGACCGGCACGAGGGCCGCGAAGAGGGCGAGGCTCGGGATCGTGTAGAGGATGCCGCTGACGCCGACGATCGGTCCGTCGAGGCGCGGCCAGCGGCGAATCGCGAGGGCCAGGAGGAACGCGAGCACGAACCCTGCGGCCACGGCCATGCCGGCGATCGCGAGATGCTGGACGGTGCGGGACGCGATGTCGTCGAGGTGGTCCCCGATCCAGGCCCAGTCGATGAGCGGCCGGTCGGGCATCAGGCCCCGACCTGCGCGCGTTCGGCCGGCGGCTCCTCGTCGGCGGCCCCCGGAGGAGCCGCCTCGAACTCGGGCTCGACGGCGGTCATGCGCATCCAGTCGGCCACCATGTCGGCGGTGACGAGGCCGTCGACCGCCCCGGTCCGGTCGACGACGATCCCGGCCTGAACGTCCGCGTCGAGCAGCATCGAGAGCGCGTCCTTGAGGGTCGTCCGGCGGTCGAGCAGCGGCGACATCGACTCGGCCATCGATTCGGTGAGGCGGCCCTCGGTCGGGATCTCGTCCTCGCCGATCCAGCCGACGGGCCGGTCGGCGTCGTCCACGAGCAGCAGGTAGGCGAACGGGTCGGCCAGCGCCCGCCGACGGGCCTCGCTGCAGTCGTCGCCGACGCGCGCCGTGACCGGCCTTCGCAGCTCCAGGTCGGAGACCCGGCTCAACGACATCCGCTTGAGCCCGCGGTCGGCGCCGACGAAGCGGGCGACGAACTCCGACGCCGGGTTGGCGAGGATCTCCGACGGGGTCGCGAACTGGGCGAGGATCCCGCCTTGCTGCATGACCGCGACGAGGTCGCCCATCTTGATGGCTTCGTCGATGTCGTGGGTGACGAAGAGGATCGTCTTGGCCAGCTCCTCCTGGAGCCGCAGGAACTCGTTCTGCAGCCGCTCCCGGACGATCGGGTCGACGGCCCCGAACGGTTCGTCCATCAACATGATCGGAGGATCGGCCGCGAGCGCCCGGGCGACGCCGACTCGCTGCCGCTCTCCGCCGCTCAGCTGTGCCGGGTAGCGGTCGCGGTACGTCGCGGGCGAGAGTCCGACGAGCGCGAGGAGCTCCTCGGCTCGTTCGCGCTGGCGGTCCTTCGACCAACCGAGGAGCCGCGGGACCGTGACGATGTTCTCGGCGATCGTCTGGTGCGGGAACAGCCCGACCTGCTGGATGACGTAGCCGATCCCACGGCGGAGCTCGATGACGTCGCGGGTCGCTGCGTCCACGCCGTCGATGAGGATCTGGCCGCTCGTCGGCTCGATGAGCCGGTTCACCATCTTCAGCGACGTCGTCTTGCCGCAGCCGGACGGACCGACGAGGACGCAGATCTTGCCGGCGGGGACGATCAGGGAGAGATCGTTGACGGCACCGGGGACGTTCTTCGCACCGGCGTGGTAGCGCTTCGTGACGTGACGGAACTCGACCGTCGAAGCGCCATGGGAGCTCTCGGGCATGGTGGCCGAACCCTACGACAAGCCGCTTTTCGGCGCCACGCGCGACCCCGCGCGCAACGCCGCCCGCATCCGGTAGACGCGGCCCTCCTTGCGGTCCAGGTCCTCGAGTTCGGTCGTCGTGCGGACATCGTACGCGGCGAGCTCCACGAGGTCGGCGACCGGCAGGTAGCGACGACCCGGGTCGCCGACGAGGACGTCGATGCCGCGGGCGCTCGCCCGATGCAGCCAGTCCAGGATGCGGTCGGCGAGCCGGGCCTCGTACCATGCATCGCCGGCCAGGACGACGTCGACGTCGGGCGGCTCGTCGTCGAGGACGTCGCCCGAGACGCTCGTCACGCGGACGCCGTTGGCGCGGGCATTGATGGCCGTCACGGCCGTCGAGAACGGATCGATGTCGGCGCTTGTGGCCGCGGACGCGCCCGCCAGCATCGCGGCGATCGCGCAGAGCCCCGAGCCGGACGCCACGTCGAAGACCCGGCGGCCGGCGACGGCCTCCGGATGCTCGCCGAGGTACCGGGCGAGCGCCAGGCCGCCGGCCCAGGCGAACGCCCAGTACGGGAGCTCGGCGTCGGGGTCGGCGGTCTCGAGCTGGACCGCCCGCCAGAGCGGCAGGACCTCGTCGGCGAGATGCAGCCGGATCCCATCGAGGCCCGAAACGGGCCGAAGCCGGGTGTGGCGAAGGACGAAGCCCCGGGCCGAGGCGGTCACGGCGGGAGCGGTGCCTCAGCGACGCATGAAGCCGGGCACCCTCGGCTCCTCGCCACGCCAGCGCTCGAACTCCTCGGTCGTGAACAGGCCGAAGTGATTGATGAAGTGGCCGCCGTTGCGGCGCAGGACCTCGACGGCCTGCCGCATCTGCGCCTCGCCGCGCGGCCGGATCGACAGGACGAACCGGTCCTCGCGGGCAGCGGCCTCGTAGTACGCGAAGTCGGGCATCTGGTCCATAAGCGTGAACTGGACCGCCCGGAGCAGCCGGGCCAGTGGGCCGTGGCGCCCGCCGCTCGCATCGAACGCCGCGGCGGCCTCGGGGCCGCTGAAGACCTCGATCGCCTCAGGAACGATGCCCTCGGCCGCGAGTGCCTCACGGGTCGCCGTGAGCGCCTCGGCCGTGTCGATCACGGAGAGCAGTCGGCCCCGTGCACTGCCCAGGAAGCGGGCCATCAGCCCGTGGCCGTCGCGGTCCGGCCGGCGACGAGCGGCCCGACCTCGCCGATGAGCCGCTCGAAGGTCTCGACGTCGTAGGGTGCCGGCTGCTCGGTGATGACCGTCCGGAAGCCGAGCTCGACGTACGGCGCCAGCCGCTCGGCAAGCATCTCCGGCGTCCCGTTCCAGAACGTCTCGTCGTCCTCGACCTCCGACATCGGCGTCCGGTTGTGGGCCATCGCCGCCTTCCAGACGCGGTCGGCGTCCTCGACGGTGTCGCGGATCGTCGCCTTGATGCCGAGCGTGAACTCGATCTCGGCGATGTCGCGTCCCGCATCCTCGCAATGGCGGGCAAGGACGTCGATCTTGTGGCGCATCGTCTCGACCGAGCCCATTGCGTTCCACATGTCGGCGTAGCGGGCGACGGTGCGGAGTGTCTTTTTCTCGCCGGAGCCGCCGATCATGATCGGGAGTCGCTCCTGGACCGGCCGCGGATTCTGGCGGAGGCGATCGAAGGCGTAGCGGCCGCCGGGCGGCGAGGTGACCTCCTGCCCGTCGAGGAGCGCCCGCATCGCCGCGACCGACTCGTCGAGCCAGTCGAGGCGCTGGCCGAAACCAGAGCCGAAGTCGATGCCGTGGGCCTTATGCTCCAGGTCGAACCAGGCGCCGCCGGCGCCGAGGATCGCCCGGCCGCCGCTGATGTGGTCGAGCGTCGTCGCGGTCTTGGCGACGATGCTCGGGTTGCGGAACGTGTTCGCCCCGACCAGGAGCCCCAGCCGCGTCTTCTCCGTCTCGCGAGCCCACGCCGCGAGGAGCGACCAGCCCTCGAAGAAGTCCTGGTATCGATCGCCGAAGATCGCGTAGAGGTGGTCCCAGGCCCAGAGATGCTCGTAGCCCAGGCGGTCGACCCGGCGGGCGGCGTCGAGTATCTCGTCCCAGGACGCCGCCTGGTTCCAGAGCAGGATTCCGAACTTGACGTCGGTCATGGCGAACCTCCGGGGGCCGTGGGGCGGTCAAGTCTAGCGGCCGCGATCGGGATGCCCGCGCCCGTGTCGAAGCGGACCGCGCCAACCGCCGAACCTCGACAATGGCCCCGTGGACGGTGTCACCATCCGGGCCGAGCAGGCGGGCGACGAAGACGCGATCCGGGCGGTCAACGACGCCGCGTTCGAGGGACCGGTCGAGGGCCGGATCGTCGACGAGGTGCGCGGCACGGATCGCTGGATCGAGGGCGGGTCGCTCGTGGCGGAGACGGCCGACGGCACGATCGTCGGGCACCTGCTGCTCAGCGAGGGAGAGCTGTTCGCCGCCGACGGTTCCGTCCGGGGGATCTGGATGGTCGGACCGATCGCCGTCACACCTGCCAGCCAGCGGCGGGGGATCGGCACCGCGCTGATGCGGGCGGCCATCGCGCTCGCCACCGAGCGTCGCCAGCCGCTGCTCTGCCTGCTCGGCCATGCCGACTACTACCCGCGGTTCGGGTTCGAGCCGGCCCGGGCGATCGGGATCGACCCACCGCGGCCGTGGCCCGATCCGAACTGGATGGCCCTCCGACTACCCGACTGGGATCCGTCGCTGCGAGGCGTCGCCCGCTTTCCGCCGGCGTTCCCCGAGGACTGAGTCCCGCGGTCGCGGCCCCTGGCCGTCGAGCCGCCTCGCGACCCACGACGCTGGTCGCCGGGCCACAGATGAGCGTGGAGTCCGCGAGAATCGGGCCGGCGGTGAACGAAACGGTGAATCACCACGCTCGAATGTCGGGAGTTCAGTGCCGTGGTTGGTGGCGGCCGCGGGCCGCGTCGTCGAGCTGCACATGGCCGCCGAGCCGCCTCGCTACCCACGACGCTGGTCGCCGGGCCACAGATGAGCGTGGAGTCCGCGAGAATCGCGCCGGCGATGAACGAAACGGTGAAGCACCACGCTCGGGTATCGAGATTTCAATGCTGTCGCTGATGCGGGGCCGAAACTCCTCAGGCGTTGTCCAGCTCACGTGAGATCGCCCGAAGGATGAACCGGGCGGCCTCGGCGCTCTTGCCGCCCAGCTTCTGACCCTCCTCCTGCTCGAGGGCCCGCATGAGGTCGCCGAGCATCACCTCGAGCGTCGGGGTCCGGAGGAGATCGCCGGCGGCGAAGGCCGCTTCGAGCCGCTCGACCGCGGCCCGGGCGTTCACGACGGCGTGGCCTTTCGCCTCCATCAGCTCGCGGACGTCGCGCCGGGCGGCCTCCGCCGCCGATCCCGTCGAGCTCATCGGCGGCGCCCGAACAGGGCAGCCGTCGCGGTCCTGCCCCGCCGCCGCGGAGCGGCTGCGACCGGAACGACGCCCCCGTCACGGATCGCGTTCCAATCCGACTGAAGGACGCTCATCGAGATCTCGTCCCACCAGCGGCCGTCGCGCCAGATCGCTTCCCGGGCTCGACCCTCCATGACGAAGCCGCACGATTGGTACGAGCGGATCGCGCGCTCGTTGAACGAGAACACCGAGAGCCCGATCCGGTGGAGGTTCAGCGTGTCGAACGCGTGGCCGAGCATCAGCCGCGTCGCCTCCGTGCCGTAACCCCGGCCCCAGGCGTCCTTCTCGCCGATCGTGATGTGGTAGAGCGCGGAGCCGTTGTCGCTGTCCAGCTGGGACAGCGCGCAGGTCCCGATGAGCCGGTTCGTTTCCCGGACGTGGACCGCGAGGCTCAGCGACTCCGGTCCGAGGGCCCGGGACGTGAAGAATCGCTCGATCTCCTCGGGCCGCATCGGGCCGTCCTGATAGCGAGTCAGGCGGGCCACCTCGGCGTCGGAGTACCAGCGCAGGAAGGCCCCAAGGTTCTCCGGGACGTGACGCCGCAGGACGACCAGGTCGCCCTCGAGGACGTCCGGAAACCAGCTGCGGTGGGCCATCGAGGGGACGGTATACCATCGCGGCCATGCGTCGCTGGAGCGAGCTCGCCGAGCGCGTCGCCGCCACGACGCGGACGTCCGA
>DASTEU010000320.1:0-12508 GCA_035709325.1 Candidatus Limnocylindrales bacterium
CCCGCCGCTCGCCGCCGCGGCCGCGGCGTGGACGGTACTCGACGATGACGGCCCCGAGCGGCCGGCCGTCGGCGACGAGCGGCGAGATCAGAAGGTTGCGGGCGTTCGGCATCAGAGTGGTGAGGACCGGGTTGCGGATCGGATCGAGGCGCTTGACCGGCAGCAATCCGCGGCGGGCCCAGGCCAGCTCGACGACGGCGTCGGTCTCGACCGATGCGGTCGGCACGTCCACCGCGCCGCGCGACGCGAGGACGACGGTCCGGCCCTCGGTCGCGCCCATGACGACGCCGCGCTGAAGGCCGTAGCGCGCGGCCAGCCCGTCGAGGACGATCTGGGACTGGAGGATCGGGTCGGTCACGTCGTCGAGTCGGGCGCCGAGCTCGACGAGCGTCTCGAGGTCCGCCCGGCGGTGGCGCAGCTCGCGTTCGTTCATCGCGGAAAAGACCGACGTCGCGAGCGCGAAGAGCCAGAACGAGGTCACGTTCAGGGCCGGCATCCGGTCGAACTCGATCTCCCGGCCGGGAATGACGTCCACGGGCGGGACCAGCCCGGCGGCCTGCGCATAGAGCACGACGAAGAGCAGCAGCGAGTGCCAGAGCGCGACCTTCAACCCGGTCCGATACGAGGCGAGGAGCGACACGGCAACGAGATGGAGATAGATCAGGAAGCGGATCGGGCTCTGGGTTGCCCCGGTCCCGTACATCGCCCAGGCGAGGAAAACGCCGTCGACGAGGAGCGTCACCGCCAGGACCGCGAGGCTGTGTGCCGGGAGCCCCCGGCGCAGCAGCTCGCCGACGATCGCGGCCGCCACGTAGGCGCCGCTGCCGGCGGCCAGCGCCAGAAACGGCAGGCCGAGCAGTTCGGGTCGAACGGCGCTCCAGGCGACGACGACCACCGCAAGGCCGACTCGCAGCCCGAGCAGGAGGATCATCCGGTCGCCGAGGGCGGTGTAGTCGGCCCGGTCTGGGGATCGCATCACAGCGCGTCCTCATCGCGGAACGGCAGGACGGTGTCGGCGGCGGTGAGCGGAGCGGCGCGAAGCTTCGGGTCGCGACCATCGAGGCGCGACTGGCCGAGCAGGAAGAGAACGACCGCGATCATGAGCGCCAGCGGGAAACCGAAGGTCGTCGCGATCGCGGCCGCGGCCTCGGGCTTCACGGTCGAGCCGAGACGATCGGCGACGCTCGAGATGATCGCCCCGACGCCGCCGGTGACCGGCTCGGAGGCCGGCGCCTCACCCGTCGAATGAGCACGAGGCGCCGGCCGGGGCGGCGGTCCGCCCTCGGCGCTGGCCTGGCGATCGGGACCCGGACCCGGGAAGGTCGCTGGGCCCGGGCCGCCACCTGGCGTCTCGCCGACGACCACGGCCGGCAAGGGCTTGCTGGACGACTCGGGGGTCGCGGTCGCCTCGGGGGAGGCGGATGGCGCAGCTTCGCTCGACGGCTCGGGCGTAGGGGTGGAGGTCGCGGCGGGCGAGGTCGTCGGGTCCGGCGTCGGGCTCGTCGAAGGGGTGGGCGAGGTCGTCGGCGTGGTCGTCGGCGATGGTGAAGGGCTGGGCGGCGCGGCAGGCGACGATGTCGGGTCCGGCGTCGAGCTCGGCGAGGGCGTCGGCGTCGAGCTCGGCGAGGGAGTGGGTACGGGCGTCGGACTCGGGCTTGGAGATGGAGTCGGCGAGGGCGTCGGCGATGGCGTGGCATCGGGCGACGTCTCGGGAGATGCCGACGGGCTCGCCGCGGGGCTCGGGTCCTCCGTCGGAGACGGCGTGGGTGAGGGATGCGCAGACGGCGTCGGGCTCGCCTCGGGCGACGGGCTCGGCGAGGGCGACGTGTCCGGCGAGGGCGAGGGCGTCGGCGCGGGCGAGGGATCGCCGCCGTCGGTCGCGACGTGGCGAACCAGGTCCGCCCGGTCGTCGAGCTCAGGGTCGGCCAGGGCCTCCTCGTCGCAGAGCCAGGGCGACGCCGCGACGACGGCGCAGACGAGGTCGGTCCCGGGCAGCGCGGCGACGTACGTCACGCTGCAGCCGCCGTTCGTCCCCGTGTCGCACATGAGATCCGGGTTGTTGCCGCTGCCGCCCGGATCGTTGGCACTGGGGCTCACGAAGTAGAAGCGGATCGTGTGGTCCTCGAGGAGCGGGCTGCCGTCCGCGGCGAGCAGGCTCGCTGTCAGCATGACGGCACCACCGACCGGACCGCTGCCGTCCTCCGGTGCAAGGTCGATGACGAAGGCGTTCTGGGCGGCGATCGCCGGTCCGGCCAGCGCGGCCGACCCGAGCAGTCCGACCGACATGATCGCCGCCAACCAGGCCCCGATCAGCCTCCGAGTTCGAAGCGGCGAGCGCCCCACGGTCCATCTCCCCGGCCGATGGCATTGACCCGCGACCCCCGGGACGTCTGCTTACGATCCCCGGCGGCTGCGGTCCCCGACGTCTGTCGAGTGGCGAGGACGCTATCCGCCGGTCGGCGCGACGGTAAGGGGCCAACTAGTACTCGCGTCCGGGGCGCTCCGCTAGCCCGGTTCCGCCCCGCACCGGTGCACGCGTGCACGTCCCAGGCGCCGGGGGGCGAGATGGTCCCGTTCGGTGTAGGGAGGGGACGGTTTCGCTGGCGTGTGATCCGGTGCCGGCGAAGCAGTCCGGGTGTCAGGCGTCGGCCCCGGCGTCGTCCAGGAGCGGGACGAGGAAGTGCATCTCACGCTCGAGATGGCTCGTGACGAGGGTGTGGAGCGAGCAGAGGTGGCCGCGGATCTCCTCGAGGCGGTTGGGTCCCGAATGCTCCCGGAGCCGCCGGGCGTCGGCGGCGAGGGTGTCGACGAGCGCCGCGATCTGGCGATGCTCGAAGCGCATCATTCGCGTCGCCCACGGCGTTCCGGCCAGCCTGTCCATCTGCGGATAGAGCCAGGCGTCCTCCCAGTCGGCATGGGCGAGGAGTCCCTGGCGGAGGCGGGCGACAAGCGTCTCGATCGCGCTCGTCAGGTCGTTGACGCCGAGCGTGCCGGCGAGCCGCGCCACCTCCTCGATCCGGGCGATCGAGTGAGCAAGCTCACGGTGCTCCTGCTCGACGATCCTGCGTTCGATTGCGGACCCGTGCTTCAGCTCGACCGTCATCGCTCGCCTCCTGGCCCGTCGTCAGGTCATGCGGGCCGTTCTCGCGCCGGAGCGTCGCGTCCGGACGCGAACAGGCTGCACCGGCTCCGACACGGGGGACAGGGCCGACCGACGGGAACCACCGGGACCGACGGCCCGATCGGCCCGGGCAGCGCGGCGCGTCAGCCGCTCCGTGACGCCCGGCGTGGTCCGCTGAGAGCTCGCCAGGGACGCCGAGACCCTCCGATCGGGACGGACGGCACTGGCGGGTGCGATCTGCCGCCGCGCAGGATTGGACCGGTCAGATGGCCGAAGGATAGGAGGTTGGCCATGGAGTTCACGATCGACCTTGCCCTGGGCGGATGGGTGCTGGCCATTGCGGCCGGGCTCGTGTTCGGGGCGATCGTCCAGTTCATCGGTGACGTCCGGCTCGGATACGAATGGATCGTCGCCGCGGTGGCGTTCTTCCTCGGCGCCGTCATCGCCAGCGAGTTCATCACCGCATGGCGGACGTTCGAACCGGTCTGGGAGGGCCTCGCCCTCGTTCCCGCCCTCGCCGGCGGGCTGGTGCTCGGCATCGCGGCCGACGTCGTGACCCGACTGTCGACCGGTGGGCACTACACGACGACTGCGGCCTGACGGCTTGACGGCCGTCGAATCGCGGCCCTGCGGCGGGCTGAACCGGCCTGGGGGCCGGGGAGCCCGCCGCAGCTATGTCGTTGCCGACCAATGAACCGCGTCACCGCCGTGGCCGATCCGGCACCGGACCGGGCCGAGGACTCCGCGAACCCGTCCGGCGCCGTCGCCGCGCCCCCGCTCCGGGCCGCCTCGCCGGCGCTCACCCCGCGCGCCGCCGCGGAACGCCTCGCCGACTGGGGCTTCCTCGCGAGGGCCGACCTGCCGGACGGCCCCGGCGACGCCTATCTCACCGTGGCGATCCGCGACTGCCCGACCTTCCGCCACTACGATCCCGAATCGGTGGAGTTCTGGGTCACCGCCGGCGCGCAGGGCCGCGAGTTTGGCACCCGGATGAAGATCACGCGCTCGACGCGCCTGCCGATCGATCGGTCGTTCTCCTGGGGCCTGATCCGCATCGTCGACCGGCTGGGGGTTTCGAACGAATACGTCGCGTTCGGCGGCCGGCTCGCAGCCGAGGAGGTCGACGGGATGACCGTCTGCGTCTTCTCCTCTCCGGCACCGATCCTGCGCCGCGGCGGCCACTCCCAGATCGCAGACGCCGGGTGCTTCGATCTGGCGGCGTGGTTCGGCCGAATGATGGTGGCGGTCGACTACACCCCGGGGTTCGAGTCGCAGGTCGCCGCGGCGTCGCCGCTCGGGCGCTACTGTGCGTTCGTCGCGGACTACATGCGCCGGCGTCAGGGCCGACCCGAGCTCCAGGCTCGCGACCATCGGCTCTGGCAGGTCTTCCGCAAGGAGGCGATCCGGCTGGAGCGCGACCGGCCCGAGGCCTGGACGGAGGGCCGGGCGATCCTCGTCGCGGGCGGCCTCGCCGAGGAGGCGGAACCCGCCGCGGGCTGATCACCGGCTCGTTCGACATCGGGCCTCCGGGTGGGGGCCGAACGGCCCGTCGAGTTCGGGCACCACGCCCCTCCCGGCCGTCCCGCCGGAAGGGCAGGCTCGGGTCATGAGCCGAACTGCAGCTCCCGCCAACGTCCCGGAGTTCCCCGGGCTTCCCGCCGTCGTCGACGGCTCCGAGGCGATCGCGTACGTCGAGACACGGATCTCCGATGGCGCGTGCGCCTATCCGATCACGCCCTCGACGACGATGGCGGCCGTCTACCAGGCCGCCGTCGCCGACGGCCGGACGAACCTGTGGGGCACGCCCCTGCGTTTCCTCGAGCTCGAGTCCGAGCACTCGTCGGCGTCGTCGGCCGAGGGCTTCGCTCTGGCGGGCGGTCGGGTCACGAACTTCACCGCCGGCCAGGGACTGATCCTGATGAAGGAGGTCCTGTACGTCATCGCCGGCAAGCGCCTGCCGGCCGTGTTCCACATCGGCGCCCGGGCGCTGACGAGCCAGGCCCTCAACATCCACGCCGGCCACGACGACGTCATGGGCGTCGCCGACACCGGCTGGGGCATCATCTTCGCCCGCAACGCCCAGGAGGCGGCCGACCTGACCGCGATCGCCCGGCGTGTCGCGGAAGCCACCGAGACGCCGTTCTTCATGGTCCAGGACGGCTTTCTGACGACTCACACGCTCGAGGACCTTCTCCTGCCGGAGGACGAGCTGCTGCGGCGATTCGTCGGCGACCCGGCCGACCGGATCCGGAGCTGGTTCGAGCCCAGCGAAGCGCTGATGACGGGCGTCGTCCAGAACCAGGACGCCTACATGAAGGGCCGGATCGGACAGCGCGTGTTCTACGGTCGGATCGAGGGCGAGCTGGCGACGGCGATGGCCGAGTGGACCGCCCTGACCGGGCGGCCGTACGGGCCGATCGACGCCTACCGCTGCGACGACGCGACCGAGATCCTCGTCGCGATGGGGACCCTGGCCGACACGGCGGCCGCGATCGTCGACCACCTGCGGGGGCTCGGCCGGAAGGTCGGCTGCGTCACGATCACGAGCTTCCGGCCGTTCCCGGCCTCCGCCGTCGGGGCCGCCGTCCGCGGCGCGCGGACCGTCGGCGTGCTCGAGCGGACCGACGAGCCGGCGGCGGCCGACAACCCGCTGACCCGCGAGGTCAAGGCGGCCGTCCTCGACGCGGCGGCCGACGGCCTGCCGTTCCCGCGAGTCGTGTCGGGCTCGGCGGGCCTCGGGTCGCGTGACGTCGGGGCGGGCGACATCGTCGCGTTCTTCGACTGGCTCGCGGGACCCGTCGATCCCGTCCGACGCCACGTCGTGCTCGGCGTGCGTCATCCGCTCGCGCTCGCCACGGTCCCGACCCCGATCCGGCCGGCCGGCGCCTACAGCCTCCGCGGCCACTCGATCGGCGGGTTCGGCTCGGTGACGACGAACAAGCTTCTCGCGTCGCTCGTCGGCGAGCTGTTCGGTCGCCACGTCCAGGCCTACCCGCGGTACGGGTCGGAGAAGAAGGGCCTGCCGACGACCTACTTTCTGACGATCGCCGACGAGCGGGTCCGTCTCCACGGTGAGCTGGATCGCGTCGACTTCGTCCCGCTCTACGACGTCGCGGCCTTCCGCCAGGGCGACCCGCTCGCCGGACTCGTCGACGGCGGCACCGTCTTCGTGCAGACGCCGCTGACCGATCCCGAGGCGATCTGGGCCGGGATCCCTGCCGCTGCCCGGGCCGAGATCCTCGCCCGGCGGATCCGGGTCACGGCGATGGACACCGCCGAGCTGGCTCGGGCCAACGCGCCGCGGCCGGACCTCGTCGTCCGGATGCAGGGCGTCGCCCTCGTCGGCGTCTTCCTGCGGGTGGCGCCGCTCGCGGCGCGGGCCGGACTGGACCGCGACGCACTCATGGCCTCGGTCCGGCGTCAGCTGGCGCGCTTCTTCGGGAAGCGCGGTGGGAGCGTGGTCGACGCGAATCTCGCCGTCGTCCAGGCAGCCTACGACGGGCTCATCGATGTGACCGCGGCCGTGACCGGCGTCGGCTCCGGGACGGCGCCGCTGGAGGCCGCGGCGGGAGCGCCCGTCGGGGCGGCGTGAGGAGGAACGCCATGTATACCGACCCCACGCTCGCGAGCGTCGACCAGCTCATGACCCGCGACCCGATCGTCGTCGCGATCGACGCCCCGTTGCCCGAGGTCGCCGATCTGCTCGACAGGTTCGACATCAGCGGGCTGCCCGTCGTCGACCGCGAGGGAAACCTCGTCGGCGTTATCAGCCAGACCGACCTGCTGCGTGCGAGGGCCGCACAGGACCTCTGGGACCAGTGGCCGGGGCTGACCGCCCGCCACCTCATGACCAGCCCGGCCCTGACGGCGACGGTTCGGACCTCGGTCTACGAGGCCGTCACCCGCCTGGAGGCCAACCACGTCCACCGTCTCGTCATCGTCGACGACGACGGAACCACACCCATCGGCGTCATCTCGACGACCGACCTCGTCCGCGCAATGGCGGCAAGGACCGATCGATGACCGAATCCGAGACCCTGCCCGAACCGGCCGTCGCGCCCGAACGGTCGGTCGCGCCCGCCGCCGAAGCCCTCGAGGTCCAGCAGGCGCGCCTCGCGGCGATGCCGTTGCTGTTCGACGTCGAGGCCTACGTCGACGACTTCAACGCGTCGGTCGTTGCGGCCTACCGCGGAAACACCGCCGACCAGGGGCTGGCGGCCGACGCCGGCGTCGCCCGGAGCGTCATCCCGCCGGCGACAGCCGCGGTGCGCGACTTCAGCGGCCTGTCTCCGCTGATCCCGGACCTCGTTCGTGAGGCCCGCGTCGGATGCATGACCTGCGTCAGCGCCTGCCCGGACACCGCGATCCTGGGCATCGCCGTGCCCCAGGCGCAGCTCGACGAGCGCATCGCGACGTTCGCCGCCGAGCAGCCGAATCCGACGACCGCGGCCGCCACCGCCGAAGCCCACTTCACGCGGACCCAGAAGTACGCCGAGCTGCCGGCCCGCAAGGGCCTCGAGCCGGCCCAGTTCGGGCTGTTCGTCGATCCGCTCCACTGCAAGGGCTGTTCGGAGTGCGTGACGGTCTGCCACGAGCTCGGCCACGACGCGCTGCGCATGGTCGAGAAGGCGACGGTCGAGCCGAGCGGCGAGCGAACCCTCGAGCGGTCCCAGCGCGATTTCCGGTTCTTCCGGACGCTGCCGGTCACCCCGCCTGAGTATCGCAACGAGAAGGCACTGGCCGACATCATGCTCGGCGAACACGCGATCGGTTACGTCGGCGGCGCCGGGTCGTGCTCCGGCTGCGGCGAGGCGACCGCGATCCGGATGGTCCTGGCTGCCACCCGCCAGGTCCACGGGCCCGAGAGCATGGGCCTCGTTGCCGCGACCGGCTGCAACAGCGTCTTCGGCGCGACGTATCCGTTCAACCCGTACCGTGTGCCGTGGACGAACTCGCTGTTCGAGAACTCGCCGGCCGTCGCGCTCGGCATCCGGGCGCGCTGGGACGCGGCCGGCCACACCGACCGGCGGTTGTGGGTCGTCGGCGGCGACGGGGCGATGTACGACATCGGCTTCCAGGCGTTGTCGCGGATGGTCGCCTCGGGCGCCGACATCAAGGTCCTCGTCCTCGACACTCAGGTCTACTCGAACACCGGGGGCCAGTCGTCGACGGCGACGTTCGGCGGTCAGGTCACCAAGCTCAGTGCATTCGGCAAGGCCGAACACGGCCGGATCGAGCCGCGCAAGGAGCTCGGCCGGATCCTGGTGGCCCACGGCAACGCCTATGTTGCCCAGACGACCCCCGCCCACATCAACCACTTCTACCGCGCAGTGATGGAGGCCAACGAGTTCCCCGGGCCGGCAGTGATCGTCGCCTACTCGGCCTGCCTGCCCGAGCACGGCATCGCCGACGACCTCGCGACGCACCAGGCAAAGCTGGCCGTCGACGCCCGGGCGTTCCCGCTCTTCACCTACGACCCGCGCCGCGGCGAGCGTATGTCCGAGCGCCTGTCGCTCCAGGGCAATCCCGCGCTCCGCGACGACTGGGCGAAGGGACCCGACGGAACGCCCGTGGACTTCCTCACGTTCGCTCGAACCGAGGGCCGTTTCGCGCCGCACTTCGGGCTGGACGGGGCGCCGAGCCCGGAAATCGAGGCGACGCGCCTCGATCGGCTGGCGAACTGGCGACTGCTCCAGGAGCTCGCCGGCATCAGCTGACGGCGCGCAGGCGGGCGAGCCCGCGAGACCGATCAGCCCGCCGCGCGACCCGCCCCCGCCGGCAGCACCGCGACGTTGAGCCAACGCGCCCCGGTCGCCCGGCGCATGACGAACGTGAGCTCGAACGGCCGGTCGGTCCGGGCAACGAGGTCACCGGTCGCGTCGTAGGTCTCCTCGATGAGCGTGCCGCGCCCGTCGACCCCGAGGCTCAGCCCGTCCTGCTTGCCGAACGGCGCCATGAGCCGCAGCTCGAGCGCGTCGAACGTGTACCGGGCAACGACCGTGCGGCCGGACGCGGACGCCGCGTTCAGCCGCTCCTGCATCTCGAGCAGTCGGTCGCCGTGATCGACGGCGGCGAGGATCGACTCGTCGCCGCGGAGGAGGGCCTGGTTCTCGAGCTCGAGGTTCTCGGCCAGGGTCAGGACGATCCCCCGGGCGCCGGGTCCGGCGATCTCGTGATTCCAGTCCGCGACGTCCCGGCCCACCGCGATCGCCGGGAACGTCGCCGGGTCGACCTGGTGGGGCACCCGGTCGAGGATCTCCGCGGCCTCGGGCCGGACCAGCCCGCGAGCCGGGCTGCCGGCGGCGACGATCCCCACCCCGACGACCGCGACGGCGGCCGCGACGAGCCCGATCCGCGCGACCCTGGCGCCGCGCCCGCCCCCGGCGCCCGTGACCAGCTCCCTTGCGAACCGGCCGATGTCGTCGGCGGCCGTCCGGGGCTCGGGCAAGACCCGTTCGAGGAACGGCCGGCCCACGCTCAGCACCGCGAGGCTCGCGAGGAGCCCCACCTTCGTCCCGAACTCGTCGGTCTGGGGCGCCATCAGGAGCGTGCTTGCGACCGCGACGAGGAGGCCGAAAACGATGCGGCCGACCTGCCCCGTCGGCACCGTCTTGGGGTCGGTGATCATGAAGAACAGGAAGACGAGGACCTCGGGCGAGGCGACGACGACGCGCCAGAAGTCGAAGCCGCAGACCGGCGCGAATGCCCAGCGGGCGGTCATGCAATGACCCGAGGCGGCCAGGAGCCCGACGCCGACCGAGAGGGCGAGCCAGTACGTCAGCGCGAGGCCCAGCAGCCGCAGGCGGGCGGTGATCAGCATGCCCCCGACGATGATCACGGCATAGGCGGCGATCATCCAGACGTTCAGCGGCGCCCACCAGAAGTCGAGCGGCTCGGCCGTCGCGCTGCCGAGCACGAGGAAGGCGACGACGAGGCCGACGTTCGACGGATTGAAGATGTGCGAGCCGCGGTAGCGGATGACGTACTTCGTCAGGAGCGACAGGCCGGCGACCGCTGCGAACACGTACCAGGCATGGAAGCTCCAGGGGTCGTCGGAGGGCGTCCCGACGACCCGCAGGATCAGGGCGACGCCACTGCCCGTCAGCATCGCGCTAGCCGGCCAGACGAACGAGCGGCTCTGGCGGAACGTGAGGGCCACTTCGAGGATCGCGCAGGTCAGGATCGCGGCGAGAATCTGGGGGACGCTCACCTGGAACCGGAGGCCGACCTGGCCGAGCACGTGGACCGTGATGATCACGGCGGCGACGTGCAGTCGCGGATCGCGGAGGTTCGGCAGGACGACCGGGTACCTCGTCGTGCCGAGGGTGAGCGTGCGGGCGGTCACGGGGAGCGGGTTGCCATCGGCGTACTGGTGCTTCTCCGCGGCGTCGGGTGCCCGAATTCTACGGTCGGGCCGGGCCGCCGTGGCCGCCGGTCAGACCGGTTCTTCCTCCTGGAACACCACCTCGCGTTGCCGGCGAATTGCCGGCAGGACGGCAAGGATCAGCACGATCACGGCAGCGATGACGAGCGCGAGCGAGATCGGCCGGGTCAGGAAGACCGTCGGATCGCCGTGCGAGATGATCAGGGCGCGGCGGAGGTGCTGCTCGAGCAACGGGCCCAGGATGAACCCCAGGAGCAGCGGCGCCGGCTCGGAACCGAGCTTGATGAGGAAATAGCCGAGGAACCCGAAGACGACGATCGCGAAGACATCGAAGGCATTGAGGTTCAGCGAGTAGGTCCCGATACAGGCGAACGCGACGATCGCCGGGAAGAGGATCCGGTATGGGATCGTCAGGAACTTCACCCAGATCCCGATCAGCGGCAGGTTGAGCATGACGAGGAGCAGGTTGCCGACCCACATCGAGACGATGAGGCCCCAGAAGAGGGCCGGTTCGCGGACGATGACGTTCGGGCCGGGCGTGATCCCCTGGATGATGAACGCGCCGACCATCAGGGCCATCACCGGATGGGCCGGCAGGCCGAGCGTCAGGAGCGGGATGAAGGAGGTCTGGGCGGCCGCGTTGTTGGCCGACTCCGGACCGGCGACGCCCTCGATCGCGCCGTGGCCGAACGTCTTCGGATGCCTCGACAGCCGCTTCTCGACCGAATACGAGGCAAACGAGGCCAGCACGTGGCCGGCCCCCGGCAGGACGCCGAGCGCTGATCCGAGGGCGGTTCCGCGCAGGACGGGCCGGACGATCGCCCGAAGGTCCTCCCGGGTCGGCAGCAGGTTCTTGACCTTGCCGACGACGACCGTCCGGGTCTTCTCGTCCTCGAGGTTCCGGAGGATCTCCGCGACGCCGAACATGCCGACCGCGACCGACACGAAGTTGATCCCCGAGAAGAGCTCGCGGAAGCCGAGCGTGAAGCGCGGCGTCCCCGAGTAGATGTCCTGGCCGACGGTGCCGAAGAGCAGCCCGAGCACGATCATCGCGAGTGCCTTCAACGTCGATCCGCGAGCGAGGGTGATCGAGGCGATGAGACCGAGGACCACGAGGGAGAAGAATTCGGCCGATCCGAAGCCGAGGGCGATCGAGGCCAGCAGCGGTGCGAAGAGCACGACGACGAGCGTGGCCACCGTGCCGGCGAAGAACGAACCGAGCGCCGCTGCGGCCAGGGCCGGCCCGGCCCGCCCTGCCCGGGCCATCTCATGGCCGTCGATGGCGGTCACCGCGGCCGACGACTCGCCCGGCAGGTTGATGAGGATCGCCGTCGTCGAGCCGCCGTACTGGGCCCCGTAGTAGATCCCGGCGAGCATGATCAGGGCCGTGACCGGCTCGAAGCTGAACGTGATGGGCAGGAGCATCGCGATCGTCGCGGTCGGGCCGATCCCCGGCAGGACGCCGACGAGCGTGCCGAGGAGCACGCCGACGAAGCAGTAGAAGACGTTCTCGGGGCTCAGCGCGGTCTCGAACCCGAGGCCGAGGCTGCCGATCAGGTCCATCTCAGCCTCAGAAGGGCAGCCATGGGCCGAGGAGGGGAAGGCGCAGGCTCAGGGCGACGACGAAGACTAGGATGCAGATGGTCGTCAGGCCGGCCGCGATGACGAGCGCGCCGATAACGCCCGTCCGCTCACTGGCGAACGCCGAAAGCATTGAGGCGAGAAAGATCGACGGCACGAGGCCGAGGCCGCGCACCGTCAGCCCGAACAGCACGACCGCCCCGAGTACGAGGAGCAACGCCCGCCACGGCACTGAGCCGAACGGCGCCGCATCCTCCTCGACGAAGCCCCGCACGGCGATGATCCCACCCAGGACCACGAGCAGGCCGCCGAGGACGAGCGGGAAGTAGCCGGGCCCCATGCGGAGGGTCGACCCGACGTCATACGTCAGGGCGCCGAGCGCGAACGCCAAGCCGAAGCCGACGAAGACGAGGCCGGCCAGG
>DASTEU010000321.1:0-10893 GCA_035709325.1 Candidatus Limnocylindrales bacterium
AGCGGCGGGCGGAACATCTCCGGAGCGCACGACATCATGCCGGGCGCGGCGATGAACAGCGACATCACGCCGGGCGAGCCGACGCGGCTCATCCCGTCGGCCGACGGCCGCTGGCTCTCGTTCATCGCTCCGATCCGGGGCAGCTACGAGCAGTGGCGGCTCGCAGTCGACGGCGGCCGGCTCGAGCGCCTCACCGACGGACGCCACTACCTGTCCTCGTTCGACGAGGTCTTCCGCGACGGCGGGCGCTCACGATCCGCGTTCATCCGCTCCTCGCCGACCGAGCTGCCCGACGTCTGGATGCGTGACGGCGTCCGCGGCGAGCTGCGCCGGGTCACGCGCCTCAACGACGAGGCGCTGGCCGACGTGGAGCTGCGCGAACCCCAGGAGCGTCACGTCACGGTGGACGGTCGCGACATCCAGGGCTGGTTCATCCCGGCCGCCGGGACCGAGGCAAAGGGCCGTCGGGCGAAGCCGGCCGCGGCGCCGCTCGTCACCGAGATCCACGGCGGGCCGCACACGCACTACGGCTGGGCGCCGATCCTCGAATTCCAGGTCCTCGCCGGGGCCGGGATGGGCGTGTTCTGCTGCAATCCCCGCGGCTCCGACGGCTACGGCCGCGAGTTCAACGAGGCGAACCTGCGCGACTGGGGCCACGGCCCGATGCGCGACGTCCTCGCCGGGATCGACGCGCTCGTCGCCGACGGCCTGGCCGACCCGGACCGGCTCGGGGTCACCGGCGGCTCCTACGGCGGCTACCTGACGAACTGGATCGTCGCCCACGACGACCGCTTCAAGGCCGCGATCACCTGCCGCTCGGTGAGCGACATGGCGATGCTCTTCCTGACCGGCGACATCAGCGGCGGGGAGTGGGCCGAGCAGGAGTTCGGGACGACGCCGTGGGACGACCCGGCCTACTTCCGGGAGATCTCGCCGCTGACCTACGCCGATGGGATCCGGACGCCGCTCCTCATCCAGCACAGTGAGAACGACATCCGCACGACGGTCGGCCAGGCGGAGGCGCTCTTCACGGTCCTCCGGTCGAAGAAGCGGCCGGTCCGCCTCATGCGAGTGCCGGAGGAGACGCACGAGCTGACCCGGTCGGGCACGCCGCACCGGCGCGTCGAGAACCTCGTCCAGGTTCGGGACTGGTTCCGCCACTTCCTCGTCGAGGGCAGGCGCGGCCTGCCGCCGCTGCCCAAGGTCCGGGCGGGCCGCTGAGGACTACTCCCGCTCGGTCGCCGGCCGGCGGCGGGCGACGAGGATCGCAAGGGCGATCGTGCCGAGCAGTGCGAGCACGGCCGGCCCGGCGCCGGCCTCGGTTGCCTCGGCCGCGATGCCACCCGCGTCGGTCGGCGGAGTCGTCGGGGCGCCACCACCACCGCCGCCGCCGGCGGCGGCCGCCTGGACCACGACCGTGCCGGTCATCGTCGGGTGGGGCGTGCACAGGTAGGCGAACGTCCCGGCCGTCGAGAAGATGATCGCTCCCGACTGGCCCTGGCCGAGGTCGCCGGTGTCCCACGAGCCGTCGGTCGCCGTCGCCGTGTGGACGACCGCGTCCGAGTTCGTCCACGTGACGGTGTCGCCGACCGTGATCGTGACGGTCTGGGGCGAGAAGGCGAAGTCGGCGATCGTCACCGCCTGGTCGGCCGCAACGGCGGGACCCGCGGCGAGGATCAGCGTCGCGCCGATGGCGAGCAGGCCCGCGGCGAGCGGTCGGGGGCGTGGCCTGGCGAAGGGCTGATGCATGCGGTTCGGGCCTCCGGGCGGTTCGGCGTCGCGGGCAGCGTCACCGATTCTGGCACGTTCCGGAGGCCCGGGTGAGCCCTCAGCGGGCGACGGCGAACCTCCGCCGCGCGACGGCCAGGCCGACGAGCCAGGCGCCGGCCAGGAGCAGGAGCCCGACGGGCGCCGCGCCGCCCGCGGAGACCGCGTCGCTGTCCGCCGCCGGCCCGGCCACGGTCGTCGTATCGGTCGGCGGCGTCGTCGCCCCGGCACCGCCACCGCCTCCACCACCGCCCGACGCCGCCGCCTGGACGGTGACGGTCCCGGTCATCTCCGGATGGATCGAGCACTCGTAGGCGAACGTCCCTGCCGTCGAGAACGTGATCGTGCCCGACGCCCCGTTAGCCAGCGTGCCCGTGTCCCAGGAGCCGTCATCGGCCGTCGCGGTGTGGGCCTGAACGTCGGAGTTCGTCCAGGTGACCGTGTCGCCCACCGCGATCGTGACCGATCCCGGCGAGAACGAGAATCCGGAAATCGCGACGGCCTGGTCGGCGGCGAGCGCGACGCTCGCGCCCCCGAAGACGGCCAGGACGGTCGCACTGCCGAAGACCAACGGAAGCGGGGCGCGACGACGGGAGACCATGGGACGCATCCTCCTCTGGGTGCCGATACCGGTCTCTACGTCGGCCCGGCGCGCCGCGGTTCGCGAGGGCCGGGCGGCCGGGCCGCGAGGTGTATCCTCACCGTCCCATGACCGCCACCCGACGCCCCGACACGCTCTCCAGGGAACGAGCCCACGAGCTCGTCCGATCCTGGGACGGTCGCCCGGGGGCGCTCGGCAGCCTGCTCGGGCGGGTCAGCAGCGTCGACCAGGTCGGGGTCGCGGAGCGCGGTGCGCGCCTGAAGACGCGTTCGATCAAGAAGGCCTCGAAGCTCTGGGCCCTCGATCTGGCGATCCGGATGATGGACCTCACGACGCTCGAGGGAAAGGACACGCCGGGCAAGGTCCGGGCGCTCTGCCAGAAGGCGATGACGCCCCAGCCGGGCGACCCGACGATCCCCTCGGTCGCGGCGATCTGCGTCTACCCGCCGCTCGTCGCCGACGCGAAGGACGCGCTCAAGGGCTCGACCGTCAAGGTCGCGTCGGTCGCCACCGGTTTCCCGTCGGGCCAGACGTTCCGCGACATCAAGATCGCCGAGACCCGGGCCGCCGTCGAGGCCGGCGCCGACGAGGTCGACATGGTGATCGACCGGGGGGCGTTCCTGTCGGGCGACTACCTGACGGTCTTCGAGGAGATCGTCGACGTCAAGGAGGCCGCCGGCGAGGCCCACCTCAAGGTCATCCTCGAGACCGGAGAGCTCGAGACCTACGACAACGTGCGACGGGCGAGCGTCCTCGCGATGGCCGCGGGCGCCGACTTCATCAAGACCTCGACCGGCAAGGTCCAGCCGGCGGCGACGCTCCCGGTGACGCTCGTGATGCTCGAGGCGATCCGCGACTTCGAGCGCCAGACGGGGCGGCAGGTCGGGATGAAGCCGGCCGGCGGGATCCGGACCGCCAAGGAGTCGATCCAGTACCTCGTCGTCCTCTACGAGACGCTGGGGCCGCGCTGGATGAGCCCGGACTGGTTCCGCTTCGGGGCGTCGTCGCTCCTCAATGACGTCCTCATGCAGATCGAGAAGGAGCGCTCCGGGCGGTACCAGGGCCCGGACCACTTCACGCTGGACTGAGCCGATGACCGAGACGGCCGCGGCCGCTGACTTCGAGCCGGCGGTCCCGCTGCCGCCGATCCCCGGGCTCCGGTTCCGCCACTTTTCGGGGCCGTCCGACTACGCGGGGATGAACGACGCCGCAAACGATGCCCGAATCGCGAACGGCGACCACTTCGTCACGCCCCTCGAGGGCTTCGCGAACTTCTACGAGCACCTCGTCAATTCCGATCGAGACAGGGATCTGCTGATCGTGGACGTCGACGGCGAGATCGTCGGCTACGCCCGGACCGAATGGCACGACGACGCCGAGCGGAACCGGATCCACCAGGTGATCTGCTTCCTGCGTCCCGCCTGGCGACGACGCGGCATCGGACGGGCGATGCTCTCGGCAATCGAGGCGCGTGGGACCGCCGTTTCGGCCGCGCTCGAGGGGTCGACCCCGTCGCTCTACGAGTCCAACGTGGAGGAAGCCGACCGGGGGGCGATGGTGCTCCTCGAGAACTCGGGATACGCACCGGTTCGTCATGGCTACACGATGGTTCGGCCGAATCTCGACCCCGTGACTGCCGCACGGGTGCCCGACGGGCTCGAGATTCGGGAGGTTCGCGACGAGCACCTCCGGGCGATCTTCGACGCGGGCGAGGAAGCGGCCCGCGACATGTGGGACTACCGCCCCGCGACCGACGAGGATTACCAGCTGTTCCTGACCGACCCGATCCAGCGCGATCGGACCCTGTGGCGAGTCGCCTGGGACGGCGACCAGGTGGCCGGCCAGGTCCGCGGCTTCATCAATGCCGAGGAGAACGAGCGATTCGGGCAGAAGCGCGGCTGGGTCGAGAACATCCTCGTCCGCCGGCCGTGGCGGAAGCGCGGTCTGGCGCGCGCCCTGATGGCGTCCACGATCGATGCCCTCCGCGAGCGTGGCATGACCGAGGGAGCGCTGGGCGTCGATGCTGAGAACCCCAGTGGCGCGTTGCGACTCTACGAGAGCGTCGGCTTCCGGCCGGAGAGCCACTCGATCACGTTCCGGAAGCCCGTTCCGGACCGGATGGGCTGACGCGCCCGGCTTCTGTTCAGCCGATCGTCGCCAGGTAGCGCATCACCTGCATCGCAGCCTCGAACGAGTCGGCGAGCAGGTCGGGGAGCTTCGGCGAACCGGCCTCCCTGTCCGAGAGCCGACGACCGAACGTCACGTCCTTGAGCCGCAGCAGGTCTGCGTCCGGGTGATCCGGCGCGTAGCCGGCCGGCACGCGGCGGAGCGAGTCGCCCCCGAGGGCTCCGAACGTCTCGCGGAAACGCGGCTCGTCGAGGAGCATCCGGAACGGGGCCGGGTCGTCGGCGATGCGCCGACGGAAGGTGTCGAGCCAGGGCTTCTCCGGGTGCCAGATCCCGCCGCCGACGAAAATCTCGCCGGGCGAGAGATGGAAGTAGCCGCCGCTGGAGTGGACGAACGGGTTGTGGGACCGACCGCCCTCGCCGGCCGGCTCGTCGGCGACGTACGGGAAGCTCGCGCCGAGGTTCGTCTTGAACGGCGACTTGTCCTTCGAGAAGCGGACGTCGCGATAGATCCGGAAGGGCGACTTCGCGGGATCGGCCCGGAGCGGGATGCGGCGCGCCTCGAAGCGCTCGGCGAGGGCGGCGATCAGCGCCTGAAGCGGCTCCTTGAGGAGGCGCTCGTAGTCCGCCTTGCGGGGCTGGAACCAGGCCCGGTCGTTGTTCTCGGCAAGGTCGACGAGGAACTGGATGGCCTCGGGGCGGAAGCCGGTGAACGGGGCGGTGGCTGCGGTGACGGCCATGGCTGATCCTCCTGGACGCGGCGGTCCCCCGAATCTAGCGCCTGGCTCTTGACTGGCCCTTAACGAGGGTCCGTCGCGGCGGCCGCGGCGCGCCGGCCGTCCCGAATACCAACCGGCGTAGTGGTACGCGAGAAATCGTGGCTGTCGCGGGTGCCATGGCAGGCGCCGCCACGCTCGGCGGCGCGCCGGCCGGCCCGCGACGCGCCGGCACCTCGGATGTAGCACTCCCCGGGTTGGTAAATGGGCGGGGAATCCGCGTTTACACGTGCGGCGACCCTGCCCATTCCCGAGATGCCCGACCCTACGACCCCGGCGCGCCGAACACGAGCGCGGCGTTCAGCCCGCCGAACCCGAACGAGGTCGAGAGGACCCGGCGGTACTCTCCCGAGCGGCCGTCCCGGAGGAGGCCCGGCAGGAGCGCCTCGATGTCCCCGTCGACCTCCTGGAGGTTCACGGAGGCCGGCGCCCAGCCGTCGCGGATCGCGAGCGCGCAGATCGCCGCCTCGATCGCGCCGCTCGCCCCCAGCGGGTGGCCGTAGAGCGCCTTCGTCCCGCTCACCGGCACCTCCGAGGCGACGCCCGCCCCCAGCGCCAGCGCGATCGCCCGTGCCTCCGCCACGTCTCCGAGCGGCGTCGATGAGGCGTGGGCGTTGACGTATGCGATCTCCCCGGCGGAGACGCGCGCGTCGGCGAGGGCGACCGTCGCGGCGCGGGCCGCCTCGCGGCCGTCGGCCCGTGGCTGGACCATGTGGTGGGCGTCCGACGTCGCGCCGTAGCCCATCACGACGCCGTACGGCTCGGCGCTCCGGGCGCGCGCCACCTCCTCGGCCTCGATCACGAGGAGCGCGGCGCCCTCGCCCATGACGAACCCGTCGCGCCGCGCGTCGAAGGGCCGGCAGGCGGCGGCCGGCTCGTCGTTCGAGCCGCCCGACAGCGCCCGGATGATGTCGAACGCGCCGAACGCGAGCGAGCTCAGCGGCACCTCGCAGCCTCCGGCGATCGCCGCGTCGATCTCCCCGGCCCGGATCGCCCCGAGCGCCTCGCCGATCGCGACCGCCCCGGAGGCACACGAGTTCGCCGTCGAGAGGATCGGGCCGCGGACGTCGAGGGCGATGCCGAGGTTCGCCGGCGCGGCCCCGCCGAAGACCGCCAGGGCGAGGTTCGGGGCGACCTGGCGGATCCCCTTGGCCAGGTAGCGCTCGTGCTGTTCCTCGGCGTAGGCGATCCCGCCGAGCGCGCTGCCGAGGTAGATCCCGATCCGCTCCGGGGACGCCGCGCCGTCCGCGCCGGGGACCATCTGAGCGTCTTCGAGCGCGAGGCGGCCGGCGACGAGCCCGAACTGGCTGAAGCGGTCGAGCTGTCGGGCCGTCTTCGGCGGCATCCAGGCGAGCGGGTCGAAGTCGTCGATCTGGGCGGCGACCTGGGAGCGGAACGCCGACGGGTCGAATCGGTCGATCCGCTTCACGGGTGACTTCGCCCCCCGCAGCCCCGACCGGAACGCGTCGAGGCCGGTGCCGATCGCGGTGATGACGCCGATCCCGGTGATCCAGGCGTCGCGGCTCGAGCGGCTCATGTCGTTGGATTCGCCATCTGGCCCGAATCGGACCTCCCGCCGGGCTCGGCGGACTCCGCAGCCGCCTCGGCGACCGCCTCCGCGAGCGCCTTGAACGTGGCCAACGTGCGCGACGCGATCGGCCGGGTGAAGGCCCGATCGATGAAGGCGGCCCAGGGCCCGAGCCGCGGCCGGAAGTCGTGGTCGATCGAGACCCGGCAGCCGCGACCATCGTCGATCGGTTCGATCCGCCAGGTCACGTCCATCCCGTTCGTCGCGCCGCCGAGGTGGACGAACCGGAGGCGCGGCGGCGAGGTTTCGGCCCACGTCCTGGCCCGCCACGCGACCGGCAGCCCGAACCCGAGCACCTCGACGAACGGCCGCCGCGCGACCATCCGGGCGACGAGGCTGCCATCGGCCGCCCGGCCCCGCGGGTCCGCGTCGACCCGGACGTAGTGCGGCAGGAGGCGCGGCCAGCGTTCGATGTCGCGAGCAAGGCCGAACAGGAGCGCCGCCGGCGCCGCTACCTCGACCGACATCGTCGACTTCACGGCGCCGAGTGGGGCCAGGCGAGGCCGGTGCCGTAGCGGGCCAGGTAGACGAGCCGGATGTCGGGTGCGCGCAGGTCCTCGCGACCGAACCAGGCGCACCTGTCGGTCGATCCGTCGATCTCGTCGCGGAGCTCGCCCCCGACGACCCGCACGCGGTAGACGATGCCGAGGAAGTGCAGGTCGGCCCCACGCGCCCAGCGCGACTTCTCGTAGACGTGGGAGAAGATCCCGGCGACGCCCTCGATCTCGCCGAGGAGCCCCGTCTCCTCCTCGAGCTCGCGGAGGGCGGCGGCGTCGGGGTGTTCCCCGAAGTCGACGCCGCCGCCGGGCAGCGTCCAGGCGCCGACCTCGACCTCGATCGGCGAGAGCCGGGCGAGCAGGATCCGGTCGTGCTCGTCGAGGCAGAGCGAATACGCGCCCAGGCGGGTCCGGCCCGCTGGCAGCGGCTCGGTGACGGCAGGATCGGCCGGCCGCTCGGTCACGGGCGCAGGAGCGCAACGACGTAGCGCGGGTCGAAGGCGCGGCTGGCCGGAACGAGATCACCCATCACGAGCCCCATCGTCTCACGGACGGCCGGCCGGGCGGCCAGGCGCCGGGCGGCGAGCTCGAACAGCGCCGGCCGGCCGAGCAGCGCCTGGACCACGAAGCTGAGGATGTCCTTCGAGCGGAACCGCGCCCGCATCGCTCGCTCGTATCCCGGCAGCGCGTCCGGGTCGCCCTCGAGATGGCGTTCGATCGCGACGGCGGCCAGCCGCGCCGAGACGAGCGCCCGGTGGAGGCCCTCGCCGGTGAACGGATCGAGGAAGCCGGCAGCATCGCCGGCCAGCAGCCAGCCGGGCCCGGCGAGGCGGGCGGAGCGGTGGCCGAGCGGCGCGGCTCCGGCGATCTCGTCGCATCGTTCGGCCGCCGACCAGTCGAGGGGATCGTCGGCGGCTGGAGGGACCGCCCGGAGCACCTCGCCCGCGACCCCGTCCGCACCTCGCGCCCTGAGGCGGCCGGTCCACGTTCCGTCGAGCACGATCCCGACGTTGACCCGGCCGCCGGGTACCGGCGCCAGGCCGACGTAGCCGCCGCGGAACACGATCATCCGGGCATCGCGCGGCTCGTCGGGCGACGGGTCGGCGACGTGAAACGTCAAGCCGACGCGGCGGCCGATCCGGGCCGGTCGCGCGACGGCCATCGCCCGGGCGACGGCCGAGCGGATCCCGTCGGCCCCGACGACGACGGCCGCCTCGACGGCGACCGGCGCACCGCCGGACGCATGGTGCGCCACGACCCGTCCGGGCCCGACCGCCGCGACCCGCGTCCCCGTTCGGACGTCGACCCCCGCATGGCGAGCGAGGTCGAGGAGCGTCGGATCGAGTGCCGGGCGGTCGAACCCGACGGCCGGCGCAACCAGGGATCCGTCGTCGCCGTACGTCAACCGGAACACGTTCCCGACCGGCGTCTCGACGCGCATCGAAGGGATCGGTCGGACCAGGCCGGCGACGACGGGGCCGGCCAGCCCGGCGCGCCGCAGCTCGGCGACGGCGGCCGGCGAGGCGAACACGCCGCAGGCTCTCCAGCGGTAGGCGGGCGAGCGCTCGAGGAGGACGACCCGCCGGCCCGAACGCGCCAGCGCCGCGGCGACGAGGGACCCGGCCGGACCCCCGCCGACGACGGCGACATCGACCGCAAGCGTGCCGGGCGGCGCGGTCACCGCCGGCCGGTCCGCCGGCCGGTCCCCGGGCCGGTCACCGACGGACCGCGGCGATCGCGAAGCGGTGGCCGGCGATGCCGCCGACCTCGGCGACCGGCCGCAGGCCTGCGTCCGCGAGGAGCCCGCCAACCTCGGCGAGGGTGTACGCCCGCCGCACCGACAGGGGCGCGTCGTGCCGGGTGAATCGGTTCGAGGTCAGCAGCATCGCGATCGTCGCCGCGCCGAGCCAGGCCAGCCGCCCCCGTGCAAGGTCGTTCACGACGATCCCGATTCGGGCGACGCGGGCCATCTCGCGGAGCAGCTCCACGGCGCCGGCGGGCTCGAGGTGATGGACGACGAGCGAGCAATGGACAACGTCGAAGGCGGCGTCGGGGTAGGGCAGGGTGCCGCCGTCGCCCACGTCGAGGAGCAGGCCGCGGCAATGGGCGATGCCGGGCCGGGCGAGCGCCGCGGCCGCGATCACCTGCGGCCGGCTGTCGATCGCCACGACCCGCATCCGGACGCCGCGCCGGCGCGCGTCGGCGAGGAGCGCGACGGGGATGTCGGCACCGCCCGTGCCGACGTCGAGGAGCGACAGCTCGTTTCCGGCCGTGCCCCGCTCGCCGACGAGGCGTTCGATCGCCAGCCGGCTCAGTCGCACGCCGCCGAGCAGGCGATTGAGCCGTCGCAGGTCGCGCAGGTTTCCGACGAGCGTCGCCTGGTCGTCGAGGGAGCCGTCGAGCAGCTCCGCGGCATCGGTCAGGCGCTCCATCGTCGGAGAGGCTACACCGCCGGGACGGGCACGACCCGGCGCGGAAGAAGGAGCCGTCGACCTCGCCCGCCTCGTTCGCCCCTCCTCCGAACGCCGTACGAGCGGCCCACCGGAACGGGGGATGGTGGCGCCAGGCCCGATCGAGGACGCTGGTCCGGACATGCCGATCACGTCGCGGGGTCCCGAGCGCGCCTCGCCGGCGCCGGACCACGATTCTCCGGCGGCGGAGCAAGGTCTTCCCGCGCCCGGCCACGGTCTGCCGGCAGCCCTCGACCTGCACGGGTTCGCCCGGCTCGCGCCCGTCGGCGCCTGGCTCGCGATCCTTGGCGCCGGACTCGCCATCGACCCGCCCTCGCTCGACATCCCGTGGTTCGTGGGCGGAGCCCTGGGCTGGTTCCTGCCGGGGCTCGTCATGGCGTTCGTCCCGTGGACCCGGATTCCGCGGCCCGTCCGGCTCCTGCCGGTGGCCGCGTACCTCGTCGGCCTCGTGGCGTTCCGTCACGGCCTGGGCGAAGCCGGATCAGGAATCTCGGTCCTCGCCCTCATTCCGATCCTCTGGCTCGGCGCCAACGGGACCGCGCGCCTGCTCGCGGCCGGCGTCGCCCTGATGCTGGTCGCCGTCAGCGCCCCGATCGTCCTCGTCGGCGCTCCCGGCTACCCGCCGAGCGAGTGGCAGCGCGTCGTCGTCCTTGCCGGCGTCGGCGGCTTCGCCGGGCTCGCCATCCAGCGGCTCGTCTCGGAGATCGGCCGCCAGTCCGAGCGGGTCCGCCGCCACAGCCTCGAGCTGATGGACCAGGTCGTCGTCACCGAGGCGATCGTCGACACCGCGGACGATGCCGTGATCTCGTTCGACGAGTCCGGCCGGGTCGTCGGGTTCAATGCCGCGGCCCGGGAGATGCTCGGCTGGGATGACGCTTCCCCGGAGGGTTTCGACCTCGTCGACACGTTCGTCGTCGCCCACGACCGCACGCGGCTGCGCGCCGGCTTCGGGCGCCTCATCGCCGGTCTCGACGCGGCCGAGGCGGCCACCGGCCGGCCGGGCCGGGCCCGCCAGCCGCGCTTCGAGACCGAGCTGATCCGGCGCGACGGGTCCCTCGTCCCGGTCG
>DASTEU010000322.1:0-11782 GCA_035709325.1 Candidatus Limnocylindrales bacterium
AGCGGGCGATCGGTTTCGAGATCGAGCGCCAGGCCGCCGCCCTCGACGCCGGCGAGACGCTGACCCAGGACACCCGCGGCTGGGACGAGAGCCGCGGCGCGACGTACGTCATGCGCTCGAAGGAGGACTCCCACGATTACCGCTACTTCCCGGAGCCGGACCTGCCGCCGCTGCGCGTCGAGGCGGCCTGGATCGAGGAGGTCCGGGCCCGCCTGCCGGAACTGCCGGCGGCGCGCCGCGAGCGTTATGCCCGCGACTTCGGGCTGTCGGCCTACGACGCGGCGGTGCTCGTCGCGGATCCGCGGGCGACGGCGTTGTTCGAAGGCGTCCGCACCGCGGACCCCGCGGCGGACCCGAAAGCCGCGGCGAACTGGGTGACCGGCGCCTACCTGGGCCTCCTAAAATCCGATCCCGACGCCGCTGACCGCGTCGACCCGGGCGAGCTGGCCGACCTCCTCCGCCGCGTCGCGTCCGGGGAGCTGTCCGGGACGAACGCGAAGGAGGTCTTCGTCGCCCATGCCGCGAGCGGCGACCCGGTCGCCGCGATCGTCGAGGCCCGCGGCTTCCGCCAGATCTCGGACGCCGCCGCGCTCGGCCCGATCGTCGACGAGGTGATCGCCGCGAACCCGCGGGCCGTTGCCGACTACCGGGCCGGCAAGCCGGTCGTCGGCTTCTTCGTCGGCCAGGTGATGAAGGCGACGCGCGGCCAGGCCAACGCGGAGGTCGTCCAGGCCGCCGTCCGTGACCGGCTCGAGGCGGCCGGAGACGGGACCGGGAGCGGAGGGGACGGCGGATGACGCTCGTGAACGTGGCGCTGTGGGCGGCCGGGATCGCCCTGATCATCATCGGCTACGCCAGGGCGAAGGTTCCCTGGAGTCGCTATCAGGCGCTCCGCGAGCAGGATGCCAACGCCGCCCGCTACGAGGCCTGGCGAGGCGGCGTGCGGAACGTCGACAGCTCGACGACCGGCGCCTCGGTCGCGATGCAGATCCTGCGCCGCCAGGCCCAGATCGGCGGGGCGATCGCGCTCGCGGGATTCGTCCTCGTCTTCCTGGGGTTCCTCATCAAGTAGGCGTCTCCCCGGGCGCCGGGGCGCCGGCGCGCGGCCGGGACCCGCGCCGGGACCCGCGGCCCGCCCCCGGGTCGGCCCGGGTTTCCGGATCATTTCGGAGGAATCGCGCGCCCGGCGCGAGGTCGGTGGCCGAGGAGGCAGCACGATCGCCCGGCGCCGGGGCCTTCGGTGCGTGGATGCTCGCGCACGGCTGGGGTCCAATCGGCCGCGACCGCTCGACATGCAGATTCGCCCGCGGACGATCGGATGATTCGGAAATCGCGGTGGTTCGTCGACTCGTGGTGGTTCGAACGGCGCCGCGTCCCGCGCTCAGCGGGTCGCCCGGACCCTCCGCCACTCGATCGCCGTGCAGCGGTCCATCACGACCGAGAGGCCGGCTGCGACGGCGATCGCGGCAGCCTCCCAGTTGACGACCCCGAGCTGGAGCCAGAGGCAGCGCGCCCCGATCGCGACCGCCTCGTGGGCATGGGGCACGACGAGCTCCGAACGCCGGAAGACGTCGACGATGTCGAACGGCCCGGTCTCCGCGGCCGCCTCGGTCAGCGTCCGGAAGGCGGGGATCCCGAGGATCGATCGCTCGTTCGGGTTCACCGGAACGCATTCGAACCCCTGGTGGACCAGGTACCGGAAGACGCCGAACGACGGGCGGCCCGCGTTCGACGAGGCGCCGACGACCGCGATCCGGCGCGCCGAGGTCAACACGTCGGCGATCGCGGCGTCGTCGAGCAGGGCCACCGGGCCGCGCCCCTCCTGGAGGTCGAGGAACGCGATCGTCCGATCGCGCTCGGCCCGCTGGTCGGCGGGGCGGCTCTCGTCGGTCAGGTCGTGCTTTCCTTGACGTACGGCTTGCCGACGGCGGCAGGCGCAATGCTCCGGCCCACGACGCCGGCCAGGATGATCAGCGTCAGCAGGTACGGCAGACCGCCGAAGATGTTGTTGTACAGGCTCGGGAAGCTGGCCTGGAGGCCCGACAGCGTCGCCCCCAGGTCGCCCGATGGCGGGTTCGAGCGGATCGCGATGCCGAGCGCCTCGGAGAACATGAAGAGGAGCGCCCCGCCGAATGCGCCGATCGGCGTCCAGCGCCCGAAGATGACCGCGGCAAGGGCGATGAACCCGCGGTTCGCCGACATCCCGTTCTGGAACGTCGAGTTGTACTCGAGGGTCAGCCAGGCGCCGGCGAGGCCGGCGAAGACGCCGCCGAGGACGACGTTCCGGTAACGCAGGGCGATGACGTTGATGCCGACGGTGTCGGCCGCCCGCGGGTGCTCGCCGACGGCCCGCGTCCGGAGGCCCCAGCGCGACCGGAACATCATGACCTGGAGGACGATGACGAGGACGATGACCGACATCGAGATCGGCCCCACGGCGAGGAACATCTTGAGCAGCCAGCCGATGAGCGGCAGCTCGACGAGCTCCTCGGGCGGCCGGAACGGCCGGAAGCTGCCGGCGCTGCCGCCCGGCTGGAGGAGCCGGTTGATGTAGCCGGTCAGTCCCAGGGCGATGATGTTGATCACGGTGCCGCTGATGATCTGGTCCGCCCGGACGCTGATGCACATCCAGGCATGGAGGAGCGACACGAGCATGCCGGCCCCCATCGCGGCGAGGATGCCGACGAGGAGCGCCGGGGTGATCCCGAAGAACGGCGAGGGGGCGACCGGCGGCCCCGACTCGTGGACGATCATCGCGGCCATGAACCCGACGAACGCGCTCGTCAGCATCATCCCCTCGATGCCGATGTTGACGACGCCGCTCCGTTCGTTCATCACGCCGCAGAGCGCCCCGAGCGCGATCGGGGTCGCGAGGGCGAGCGTCTGCGGCGCGAGGTTCGTCGTCGCGATCGCGTCGACGAGGTAGACGAGGAACTGGAGGATGAAGCCGATGACGGGAATCCCGTAGAGCGCCTCCATCAGATGGCCCCCTCACCATACGTCCGGGCGACGGTCTTGAGCTCTTCGGGCGCGACCCCTTCGGCGCGGATCCGGAGCAGCCGCCGGATGACGACCTCCGCGGCCAGGAAGAGCAGGATGAGGCCCTGGATGACGTCGATGATCTCGACCGGCACCTTCGCGGTGATCTGCATCCCCGGCGCCCCGGCCCGCATCGCCCCAAAGAGCAGCGCAGCGAGCAGGATGCCGACCGGATGGGCCCGGCCCAGCAGGGCCACGGTGATGCCGGCGAACCCGATCGTCGTGCCGAAGATCGCCGGGTAGTAGCCGAGCGTCAGGATCTCGAGCGTTCCGCCGAGTCCCGCGAAGAGGCCGCACAGGCTCAGCGTCAGGATGATGAGCCGGCGCGGGCTCATCCCCGCGTAGCGCGCCGCGTTGGGGTTCGCGCCGACGGTCCGGATCTCGAATCCGAGGGTCGTCCGGTAGATGAGGAAGTAGGCGAGCGGCACGACCGCGAGGGCGATGAGGACGCCGAGGTGGCCGTTGCGCCCGAACAGCACCGGGAGCGCCGCGTTGCCGACGTCCGCGGTCCGGGCGAACGTCGGCCCGACGATCTTGAAGACGTCGTTCACGAGGCCGACGATCGCGAACGAGGCGAGCGAGTTGAGCATGATCGTCGAGACGACCTCGTGGGCGCCGGTGAACGCCTTGAGGGCCCCAGGGATGAACCCGTAGATCGCCCCGCCGAGCGCTCCCGCGAGCACCGCGAGCGGGACCGCGAGGAACGCCGGCTGGTCGGCGACCGCCGCGCCGACGAGGGCAGCGCTGAAGCCGCCGACGAGGACCTGGCCGGTCCCGCCGATGTTGAAGAGGCCGGCCTTGAACCCGAGTCCGACCGCGAGGCCGGTCATGACGAGCGGCGCGGCCGCGACGACGGTGCTCGTGAGGGCCCGGCCGGCGCGTTCGCCGTCGACCGACAGGGCGAACGAGATCGCGCCGTCGTCGACGTCGAGGAACGAGAACCCGAGCGAGCCCTCGATGAGGCTCTCGTAGGCGACGAGCGGCAGGGCGAGGTTGAGCGAGTCACCGGTGGCCAGGCTCGAGGCCACGATGAGGAGCGACCCGACGAGCAGCGCCAGAAGGATCGAGACGAGCGGGATGACCGAGAGCGACCAGATCGACCGCAGGTTCATCGCGCGTCCTCGTCCGCGTCCATCCGGATCGTCTCGATCGGGATCTCGTCCGCCGCGCCCGGCGTCGGACGCCGGCCGGTCGCCATGAGGAGGCCGATCTCCTCCCGTTCGGCCGTCGGGCCCTCGACGAGCGCGACGATCTCGCCGCGGTACATCACCGCGACCCGGTCGGAGAGCTCGAGGACCTCGTCGAGCTCGGCCGAAACGAGGAGGATCGCCGCCCCGGCGTCGCGTTTGGCGACGACCTGACGGTGGATGAACTCGATCGACCCGACGTCGAGGCCGCGGGTCGGCTGGTCGAGGACGAGGGCCGTGACCTCGCGGCTGAATTCGCGGGCGACGATGGTCTTCTGCTGGTTGCCACCGGACAACGTCCCGGCCGTGACGCTCGCCGACGGCGTCCTGATGTCGTACTGCTCGATCGCTCGAGCCGCCCACTCCTCGATGGCCTTGTCGTTGCGTAGGATGCCGCGGGCATACGGCGGCTCGTCGTACTGGGTGAGGACGAGGTTGTCCTCGAGCGGGAAGCTCAACACGAGCCCGAACCGCTGGCGGTCGCCGGGCACGAACGACATGCCGGCCTTCTGGAGTTGGCGCGGGCCGGCCCCGGTCACGTCGGTGTCTCCCAGCTGGACCCGCCCGGTGGTCGGCTTGCGCAGGCCGGTCAGGGCCTCGACGAGCTCCTCCTGGCCGTTGCCGGCGACGCCCGCGACGCCGAGGATCTCGCCGGCCCGGACCTCGAACCCGACGCCCTTCACCGCCTCGTGGCCGCGGTCGTCGGCGACCCGCAGGTCACTTACGACGAGGGCCGGACCGGCCGGGTGCGACTCGCCCCGGTCGACGACGAGCTGGACGTTGCGGCCGACCATGAGCTCGGCGAGGTCCGCTTCGTTCGTCTCGGACGGGATCCGCTCGCCGACGACCCTGCCGCGGCGGATGACGGTGATCCGGTCCGCGATCTCGAGGACCTCGTAGAGCTTGTGGCTGATAAAGATGATCGAGTGGCCCTCCTCGGCGAGCCGCCGGAGGACCGCGAAGATCTCCTTGGTCTCCGGGGGCGTCAGCACCGCGGTCGGCTCGTCGAGGACGAGGATGCGGGCCTCGCGGTAGAGCGCCTTGAGGATCTCGACGCGCTGCTGCCAGCCGACCGAGAGCGACTCGACCTTCTTCTCCGGATCGATCTCGAAGCCGAAGCGCTGCCCGAGCTCGAGAATCCTTCGGTGGGCCTCCCGGCGGTCGAGGAAGATGGGGTTGGCCATCGTCTCCTCGCCGAGGAGGATGTTGTCGGCGACCGAGAGGACCGGCACGAGCATGAAGTGCTGGTGGACCATGCTGATGCCGCGCCGGATCGCATCCGAGGGGCCCGCGATCCGGACGGTCTCGCCGTCGAGGAGGATCTCGCCCTCGTCCGGCGTCGCGAGGCCGTAGAGGATGTTCATCAGGGTCGACTTGCCCGCGCCGTTCTCACCCAGGAGCGCGTGGATCTCCCCGGGCCGGATCTCGAGGTCGATCCGATCGTTGGCGACGACGCCGGGATAACGCTTGGTGATCCCGCGCATCTCGAGCGCCGGTGCGCTCACGGTCTGGGTCACTTCGGCCTCGGGCTGGGCGACGGGTGGGCGAGCCGGTGGCGGGGACGGGTTCAGGGGATGATACCGCCTGAAAACGACCGAGAGGCGGTCGTCGGACCGCCCCTCGGGTGTGGTGGCGCCGGTCGGAAGGGTCAGGTGCCGCTGACGGTGCACTTCACCGGTGAGCACGGGTCGAGCGACCCGTCCACGAGCGCGGCGAGGGCCTCGTCGACTGCAGCCTGGATCTCGGGCGTGATGACGTCGGCGTTGTCGTGATAGTCCGACAGGCCGACGGCCGGCGGCTCCGACGCCGCGTTATAGAGCTGCGTCCCGGGCTTGAACGTGTCCGAGGCGACGCTCTCGACGACCGCCTTCACGGTCGCCTCGAGCTTCTTCTCCGCGCTCGTCACGATGCACTCGGCCAGGTTCGGGATGGACTGGGCCTGGTCGACGTCGACGCCGATGCCGTGGATGTCGGCGTTGCACGCGGCCTCGAGGACGCCGACGCCGGTGTTGCCGGCGATCTGGAACAGGACGTCAGCGCCCTGGCCGATGAACTGCTCGGCGATCGAGCGGCCCTTGGCCGTGTCGTTGAAGCCCTTGGCCGGATCGGGATCGGTCTCCTGGTAGAGGACCGTGATGTCCGCGTTGATCGACTTGGCGCCGTTCTCGTAGCCGCGCCAGTAGTTCACGACCGCGGGGACGTTCGTGCCGCCGACGGCGCCGATCGTGCCCGACTCGCTCAGGCTGGCCGCGACGATGCCGGCCAGGTAGCCCGGCTCGGCCTCCGCGAAGATGATCCCCTGGTAGTTCGGGAGCAGCGTTGCCGCGTCGCCGGCGCACGTGAACGTCGCGTCGGGATCGCCGTTCTCGTCGACGCAGATGCCCTGGTCGACGCCGACGAACGTGACGTCGGGGTTGTTCTTCGCGGCGATCGCGGTGTCGGTCCCGATCAGGAAGCCGATCGTGACGATCACGTCGTAGTCCTGGTCGATGAACGACTGGATGTTCGCGCCGTAGTCCGAGATGTTCGCGGTCACGATCACGTCGTGCTCGCCGCCGGTCGCCTCGGCGGCCGCCTCGGCGCCCGCGTTCGAGAACTCGTTGAACGACTTGTCCTCGAGCTGCCCGACGTCGGTGACGACACCGACCTTGAGCGGCCGGAGCGACGCCGCCGCCGACTCGCTCGGCTCGGCCGACCCGCTCGGCTCGGCGGTCATCGAGGCGGCCGGCGTCGCCGATGCCGCCGGGCTGGGAGTGGCGCCGCCGCCACAGGCGGCGACGATGATGGCCAGGGCGCCGAACAGCGTCAGGCCAACGGAGCGATTTCGCATGTGTCCTCCTCCACCATCGAGAATTCCGCCCGGTCACCGGTTCTGCGGTCGAGGTCCGGTGCGGTCTCGAAACGTTCGCCCCTCGGGGCGACCATTGGCGCGCATCCTACCGACGCGGGAACGGCCGGGCAAGCAGAACTTCGAGGTCCGTCACCCCGATCGTGCGGGAAGCGCGTGACGAAGGATAGGCCGTCCGGGGTGCCCGTGCATACTGGCGCGGTGCAGAACCCGCGCAGCATCGGCCGTTCGAACGGCGGCCTGGCCTACGAGCTGGCGGGCGGCAGCGGCGCCGGCGACCCGGTCGTCCTCGTCCATGCCGGCGTGGCCGACCGCCGGATGTGGGACTTGATCTGGCCGCAGCTGACCGGCCGTCACCGCGTTCTGCGGTACGACGCCCGGGGGTACGGCGAGAGCCTCCCGCCGACCGGCCCGTGGTCCCAGCACGGCGACCTGCTCGGCCTGCTCGAGGAGCTCGGGATCGGGCGGGCCCATCTCGTCGGCGTGTCGATGGGGGCCGGGATCGCGGCCGAGGCGGCACTCGCCCAGCCGGCGCGGGCGGCCTCGCTCGTCCTCGCCTCGCCTGGTGGCGCGCTCTACGGCGAGGCGACCGAGGACCTGCGGGCCATCTGGCACGCGGAAGTCGAGGCGCTCGATCGGGGCGACGTGGACGCCGCCGTCGAGGTCAACCTGCGGGCCTGGGTGGACGGGCCGGCCCGCGCGCCCGAGGCCGTCGACCCGGCGGTCCGGGCGTTCGTCGGGCGGATGCAGCGCGACGCCTTCGAGCTGCCCGAGTGGGACCCCGACGACGCGCCCGAATCGGAGCTGGAGCCGCCCGCCTCGCGCCGGTTCGCGGAGATCGCCTGCCCGACGCTCGTCGTCGTCGGCGAGGGCGACCAGGCGGCGACGCTCGAGGCCGCCGCCCGGCTCGTCGCCGAGGTGCCCCGGGTGGACGTCGTCCGCTGGCCGGAGGTCGGCCACGTGCTGCCGCTCGAGCGGCCGGACGACTTCGCGGCGATCCTCCTCGCCCACCTCGCCGCGGTCGCGTGACGGGGGACTCGACGGCGTCCACCGGCCCAGGCCCCGGCGCGCTGCCCTACGTCGCCCTCGGCGACTCGTACACGATCGGGACCGCGACGCGGGCACCCCACGAGCGCTGGCCCGATCAGCTCGTCGAGCGCCTCGGTCCCACTCCGCCGACCCTCCGGCTCGTCGCCAACCTCGCCGTCAACGGCTTCACCTCGCGGGACGTCGTCGACGTCGAGCTGCCCCAGCTGCCTCGCCACGGGCCGGAGTTCGCGTCGCTGCTCGTCGGCGTCAACGACGTCGTCCGGGCCGTGCCGATCGAGCGGTACGCCCTGAACGTCGAGACGATCCTCGACGCGCTCGGCGAACGGCTCGCGGCCGACCGGATCGTCGCCGTCTCGACGCCCGATTACACCGTGACGCCGCGCGGCGCCGAGTACGGCGATCCGGCTGCCCAGGCCGACGGGATTCGCCGCGCGAACGAGGTCCTGGCTGCCGCCGCGGCCGCTCGGGGCATGGCGTTCGTCGACATCCACGATCTGTCGCTGCGGGCCGAGGGCGACCCGTCGCTCGTCGCCGACGACGGCCTCCACCCGTCGGGCGCCCAGTACCGGCTCTGGGTCGACCGCATCGCGCCGGCCGTGGCGACGTTGCTTGGCCGCGATCAGCGTTCGGTGTAGTCCCAGCTCCGCTTCCGGGGCAGCGCCTCCCAGTCCGAGCGCAGGATCGCCATCCGGATGTCGTCCTGCCAGGTCCCGTCCTGGTAGAACGCCTTGCGCAACCGACCCTCGTGGACGAGGCCTGCCTTCTCGTAGACATGCTGGGCGACGAGGTTGACCGAATCGGTGACGAGCCACACCCGCTCGAGGCGGAGCTGGCCGAAACAGAAGTCGAGAACGGCGTTCACCGCGTCCGTGCCGAGCCCGCGGCCGCGGAGGTCGTGTTCGCCGATCGCGAGCCCGAAGGCCGCGGAGCCGTTGTGGCGATCCACCTCGAAGACGTCGATCCGGCCGACCGGCCGGTCGTCGGCGATGAGGCAGACGATGAACGCGAACCAATCCCGGCCCGCTTCCGAGATCGCGGCCTCGGCGTCCGCCCGGCGACGGGCGAGGCTGCGCGGCCACTCGCCCATGAGGCGGGCGGTGTCGGCGTGGGCGTACCAGTCGTGGACGAGTTCCGCGTCGGCCGGCTCCATCGCCCGCAGGTAGACGCGTTCACCGCGGACCAGAGGGTTCGGGCGGGCCGGGCGACGGTCGTCAGTCATCCGAGAAGGGTAACGGGACGGTCTCAGCGGCCGCCCAGCTCGCGCAGCCGGGCGTCGTCGATCCCGAAGTGGTGGGCGATCTCGTGGTGGAGCGTCGCCTCGACCGCCGCCGCGAGGCGCTCCGGTGTCCGGTGGGCCCGGACGAGCGGCCCGCGAAACAACGTGATCTTGCTCGGGACGGACGCGTTGTCGGCGCCCCACTGGGTTCGCGGCACGCCCTGGTACAGACCGAAGAGGCCGTGCGCCCGCACCGACGCGAGCTGATCCGGGGTCGCCTCGTCCTCGACGACGATCGCGACGGTGCCGAGCCGGTCGGCGAACTGGACCGGGAGGCCGGTGAGGACACGCTCGATCGCCGCGTCGAAGATCGCGTCCACGGGGTCGCCGGCGGGGTGGGTCTCGGCGTCCCTCATCGAGCCGCTCCACGGCCGGCGACGCCGGTGAGCCCGGCCTCGCGGACGACGCGGCTGCCGCTCCGTCCGTCCATTGCTACTGAAGCTCCCAGATCGCCTCCCGCGGGACCACTCCGCTGGCGTGGATGGCCGCCGCAAGCTCGCGTCCCACGTAGCGATAGTGCCACGGCTCGTAGTCGTAGCACGAGAGGTCGCTCGCGCCGCGCGGGTAACTCATGACGAACCCGTAGCGCCAGGCGGCGCCGGCGACCCATGCGCCGGTCTCGGTGGCGGCCCAGTCGCGATACTCCCACGGCGGAATGCCGCCGCGCGTCGTCAGGTCCACGGTCGTGCCGAGCTGGTGCTCGCTATGACCCGGTCGGGCGCTCGTCCGGAGCGCCTCATCGAGCCCGCCCACCTCCACCCAGTGGTCGAAGGTCGCCTTCTGCTGGTCGAAGCTGCGGTAGGCGCTGACGACCGAGATCGGATGGCCGGCGGCACGCGCTGCGGCCGCGAGCTCGGCGAGGTCCGCGACGATGTGCCGGCGGACCCGGTGGCCGCCGTTCAGGCCGGCCTCGGCGGTATCGACGAGGTCGCCCGGCGCGTAGCCCCGGGGCAGCGCATAGATCGTGTCGAGGAGCGTGATCTGCCAGTCGTCGTAGTCGGTGTGGGCCGTCGGGATGTTGGCGTAGCGGCAGGCGGGCGGCCCTTCGGCCGGCGGCCGCGTCGGCTCGGCCGGCGCGGTTGGCTCCGGCGTCGGCGTCGGCGTCGGCGTCGGCGTGGGGGTGGGGCTTGGCGACGGGGTGGGGGATGGAGATGGCGACGGCGTGACGGCCGGGGTCGGCTCGGCCGTCGGGGAGGGCGCGAGGGGCGGACCGCCCGGTCCCGGATTCAGCCCAAGCGCGAAAAGCCCCGACGCCAGGAACAGCGCGACGAGCGGCGCGAGAACGAGCGACGGCGACACGCCTCGGCCGCTCCGCGGGCGAACAGGGGTTCGGGTGGGTCGTCTGCTGCGCTGCTCCATGGTTCAGTGTTCGATCGCGCGGCCGCGACCCGCCATGGGCATCGGTCGGGAGGCGACCCTGACGGGCATCGACGCCATCGCCGCGACAGATGTCGGCGCCTCGGGTCGGGTCCCGGCGGGCTACCATGGGGTCCCCGTGACGATCGCTCCCAACGACTTCACCCACCTCCACGTCCACTCCGAGTTCAGCCTGCTCGACGGGCTCGGGCGGATCACGGACCTCGTCGACACGGCCGCCCAGCTCGGCTTCGACAGCCTCGCTCTGACCGACCACGGCGCGCTCTACGGCGCGGTCGCGTTCTACCAGGCCTGCATCACGAAGGGCATCAAGCCGATCATCGGCGTCGAGACGTACGTCGCCCGCCGCTCGATGACCGAGAAGGAGGGCAAGGCCGACGCCCAGCCCTTCCATCTGATCCTGCTGGCCAGGGATCTTGTCGGCTACCGCAACCTCTGCCGCCTCGTCACCGATGCCCACGTTGACGGCTACTACTACAAGCCGCGGATCGACCGCGAGCACCTCGCCCGTCACAGCGAGGGGCTGATCGGGCTGTCGGCCTGCCTCGGCGGGGAGGTCGCCCGGGCGCTCGAGGTCGACGACTGGCAGCTGGCCCGCTCGGTCGCCGGCCAGTACGGCGACATCCTCGGCCCCGGCAGCTTCTTCCTCGAGCTCCAGGACCACGGCATGCCCGAGCAACGGGCGCTGAACGAGAAGCTCCTGCGGCTCGCCCCCGAGACCGGCCTGCCGCTCGTCGCGACCAACGACCTTCACTACGTCCACGAGGCCCAGGCCGACGCCCACGACGTGCTGCTCTGTGTCGGCACCGGCAACAACATCGACACCCCGAATCGGATGAAGTTCGAGACCCGCGACTTCTGGCTCAAGTCGGCCGCGGCGATGGCGGGCCTCTTCCCGGACCAGCGGGAGGCGATCCGGAACACCCGGCTGATCGGGGAGATGACGTCGCTCGAGCTGCCCCTCGGCCACCTCCGGATCCCTCACTTCCCGGTCCCCGACGGCGA
>DASTEU010000323.1:0-12778 GCA_035709325.1 Candidatus Limnocylindrales bacterium
CTGGCCGGGCCTCGGGACGCTGGCGGTGGAGGCCCTGACCGCCCGCGACTACCCGGTCCTCCAGGGGATCTTCCTGCTCCTGAGCGTCGCCGTCGTCCTGGCGAACCTCGTCGCCGACCTCGTGTACGGCCTGCTCGACCCGCGGGTCCGGACGTGACCGCGACGCCGCTCATCGCGTCGCCGGTCCGGGGGCCGCGGCGGTTCGCCGCGACCGGAGCCCTGCTGCGAGGCCTGCTGCGCCGGCCCGAGGGCCTCCTCGGCATCCTGATCCTGCTGTTCTTCGCGGTCCTCGCGAGCGTGCCGGAGCTGATCGTCGGCCCGCTCCAGACGGCGGTCAGCGCGACCGGGGACCGGCTGGAGCCGCCCGGCCGGTTCCTTCTCGGCACCGACCAGCTGGGCCGGGAGATGCTCAACCTGACGGTCCACGGGGCCCGCGTGTCGCTGCTCATCGGCCTGCTGGCGACGGTCATCACCGTGGCGGTCGGCGCCGTGATCGGCATCGTGTCGGGGTACCTGGGCGGCCGGGTCGACGCGTTCCTCATGCGAATCACCGACTTCTTCCTCGTCATCCCCACGTTCGTGCTCGCCCTGATACTGACCCCGATCATCCGGGAGCTTGTCGGATCGGCCTCGCAGCAGGTGCTGGGAATCCGGATGACGCTCATCGTCATCGTCGTCGTCATCGGCATCACGAGCTGGTCGTCGACGGCCCGGATCATCCGCTCGCAGACGCTTTCGCTCAAGGAGCGTGCGTTCGTCGACCGGGCCCGGGTGATCGGCGCCGGCGGCGGCCACATCATGCGCCGCCACATCCTGCCGAACGTCGTGAACCTCATCGTGGCCAACGCGATCCTCGTCTTCGCCGGGGCGGTCCTGACCGAGACGACCCTCTCGTTCGTCGGCCTCGGCGATCCGTTCCAGCCGTCGTGGGGCCAGCTCCTCGAGGCGGCCCGCTCGACCGGCGCGCCGGGCCTCGGGGCGTGGTGGTACTTCGTGCCGCCGGGCGTCTGCATCGTCCTCGTCGTGCTTGCCTTCACGCTCGTCGGCAGCGCCCTCGACGACCTCCTGAACCCGAAGCGGGGCGGCCGGCGATGACCGCGGTCCGTCCGCCGCGACAGCTCCCGAAGCTGGCCGACCCGACGGCGCCGCTCCTCGACGTCCGCGGCCTCGAGACCGAGTTCCGCCTGCCGTCGGCCACGGTCCACGCCGTCCGCGGCGTGAGCTTCCGCCTCGAGCAGGGGCAGGCGCTCGGGATCGCCGGGGAGTCGGGCTGCGGCAAGACGACGACCGCGCTTTCGCTGATCCGGCTCCTGCCGCCGAACGCCCGGATCCGGGCCGGCGCCGTCGAGCTCTACGGGATCGACCTCGCGACCCGCTCCGACAACGCGCTGCGGCGCTACCGCTGGCGGGAGATCGCAATCGTGTTCCAGGGAGCGATGAACGCACTCAACCCGGTCCGCCGCGTCCGCGACCAGATCGCCGAGCCGATCGTCCAGCGGCTGGGCACCGGCGAGCGCGCAGCCCGGACGCGGGCCGGCGAGCTGCTCGAGCTCGTCGGCATCCCACGCAAGCGCGGGGCGGCCTATCCCCACGAGCTTTCCGGCGGGATGCGCCAGCGGGCGATGATCGCGATGGCCCTCGCCTGCGACCCGGCGATCGTCATCGGCGATGAGCCGACGACCGCGCTCGACGTCATGGTCCAGGCCCAGATCCTCGTGCTGCTCGAGGAGCTCCGGCGCGACCTCGGGTTGTCGCTGATCCTCATCACCCACGACCTGTCGGTGATCGCCGAGACGTGCGATCGGGCGCTCATCATGTACGCCGGCAAGGTCGCCGAGGAGGGGCCGGTCGAGCGGGTCTTCACTGCCCCGCGCCACCCCTACACCCAGAAGCTGCTCTCGTCGTTCCCGAACATCCGGGCCGACCGGCGGACGCTCGACGTGATCCCGGGCTCGCCGCCCGACCTGCGGACGCCGCCGCCGGGCTGCCCGTTTGCGCCGCGCTGCCCCGCGGCGATGGCCGTCTGCAGCGAGGTGATGCCGCCCGAGGTGACGTTCGCCGACGGCGTCCGCGTCGCCTGTCACCTCTACCCGCCCGAGACGGCGGCAACGCTGGCGCCGCCGGTGCCGGTCGCCAGCCCGGCGCCGCTCGAGACCGAGGCGCCGCTCGCCACAGCGGCGCCGCCGCACGCGCCGCCGCCGCTCGACACGGCGCCGCCGCACACGCCGCGCCCGCTCGACAAGGCGCCGCCGCCGGCCTCGGGAGCCGGCTCGTGAACGACCTGCTTCGCCTCGAGGGGCTCGAGGTCCACTTCCCGATCCGGGGCAGCCTGCTCGACGGGCCGCTGCGCCGGCCGAAGTCCGTCGTCCGGGCCGTCGACGGGATCGACCTCGCGATCCGGCGGGGGGAGGTCCTCGCCCTCGTCGGCGAATCCGGCAGCGGCAAGACGACGACCGGCCGGGTGATCGTCAAGCTGACCCGCCAGACCGCGGGCCGCGTCATCTTCGAGGATCGCGACGTCTCGGACGTGTGGGGGACCGCGCCGTTGCGCCCCTACCGTCGCCGGGTCCAGCTCATCTTCCAGGATCCCTACGAGACCCTGAACCCCAAGCAGACCATCCGCGACTTCGTCGCCGAGCCGCTCGAGGTCAACGGGATCGGGGGTTCGCGAGCCGAGCGGCGGGAGCGGGTGGACGACGCCCTGGAGGCGGCCGGCCTGCGGCCGGCCCCCGACTTCGCGATGCGATTCCCCCACGAGCTGTCGGGCGGCCAGCGCCAGCGCGTCGCCATCGCCGGGGCGCTCGTCATGGGCCCCGAGCTCGTCGTGGCCGATGAACCCGTGTCGATGCTCGACGTCTCGATCCGGACCGAGCTGCTCCGGCTCATGCTCGACCTGCGCCGGGAGCGCGGCCTGACCTACCTCTTCATCACCCACGACCTCTCGCTCGCCTGGGTCATCGCCGATCGGATCGCGGTCATGTACCTCGGCAAGGTGATGGAGATCGGACCGGCCGAGGCGGTGATCCGGGACCCGCGCAACCCCTACTCGCGGGCGCTCGTGTCGGTCAGCCCCTCGCCGGTCCCACCCAGAGCCGGCGACCGGGCCGCACGGACGATCCTCGTCGGCGAGACGCCCGACGCGGCGCACGTGCCGACGGGCTGCCGCTTCCATCCGCGTTGCCCCGCCGCCCGTGCCGCGGGAATTCTCGAGCGCTGCAAGGCCGAGGAGCCGCCCCTCTTCGACGTCGGCGACGGCCAGGCGTCGGCGTGCTGGCTGGCCGAGGGCGGCGGCCGGCTGCCCGCGCTCATGCCGGCGCCACATCGCCGCGCCGCGGACCTGGCCGGGCTGACGAATGACGAGCCCGCCGCCGGCGACGGGACGCCGGCGATCGTGAACCCCCTCGACGCCGCGATCGATGGCGGCAGCGCCGAACCGGGCGACCCGAAGGGACCCTGACCCCGCGCTCGGCCCGCGGCGCTCGCCCCGCGTGCGTTCGCCGGGCGGATCGTCAGGCGGCGACGGGAAGGTGGCTGAGGTCGTCCGGCGCGATCTCGACGCTGATCGAGCAGTCCGGGCAGTCGATGCTCGCGGCATCGAGCCCCTCGATCGTCAGCTCCGCCTCGCACCAGGCGCATTCGATGGTGATCATGACCGGGAGGATGGACGCTCCCCGTGACAGCTAGCGTGTCACGCCTTCGATACAGGTTCGCGGCAGGCCGGATCAGCCCACGTAGCGGAAGCAGCCCGGGACGTGGTCGTCGACCAGCCCGACGCTCTGCATGAAGGCGTAGACGATCGTCGATCCGACGAACCGGAAGCCGCGCCGGCGCAGATCGGCCGACAGCGAATCGGACACGGGCGTCGTGGCCGGGATGTCCGCCATCGTGGAGCCGGGCGGCCGGCGTTGCGGAGGTGGCGGGACCATCGTCGCCAGGTAGGCGTCGAACGTGCCGAACTCCTCCGCGACCGCCAGGCAGGCCGCCGCGTTGCCGACCGTCGCGTCGATCTTGGAGCGGTTGCGAACGATTCCGGCGTCGGCCATCAGCCGCTCCCGGTCGGCGTCGTCGAACCCGGCGACGACCCGCGGATCGAAGCCCGCGAACGCGGCCCGGAAGGCATCGCGCTTGCGCAGGATCGTCGACCACGAGAGCCCGGCCTGGAACGACTCGAGGGCGAGCCGCTCGAAGAGCTCGCCGTCGTCGTGGACCGGGACGCCCCACTCCTCGTCGTGATAGGCGGTCATGAGCGAGTCCGGCCGGGAACCCTCGCTCGAGGCCCAGCCGCAGCGGGGCAGGGGATCGATCGTCACGCGCAGACGATACACGCGCCGGCGAGGCCGTCTCAGGGGATCGGTCGGGTGTCGAACAATGTGCTGCGCAGATCCGGCTCGCCGGCCGGCCGGCCGGCGTTGAAGACGCTCCGGAAGACGTCGCCCGAGACCCGCTTCGAGCCGACCGAACCAACGAGCGTGACGCTGATCAACCGGCCGGACACGCCGCGGCGGCTCAGGTCGAGCCGCTGGAGCGTTCCGCTGTTCGTCCGGGCGTCGCGCCCGAAGATGACGGAGAGCTCGGCGATCGTGTACGTCGCGGTCTTCCAGGTCGCGAGCGGGGCGCCGTCGTCCCAGGCCGTCCCGTCGAGCCGGCGGTCGACCGATCCGCGGAGGTAGCTCACCGGCGAGGCGACGATCGCCCCGCTCGACGAGACGAAGACGTTCTCGTTGTGTTCGGTCGCCCCGCCGCCGGTCGAGTGGAACATCGCGTTCGCGATCGCCGAGCCGCTCTTCAGGACCATGCCGCTCGTCGCCTCGATCGCCGCGTTCGTCGCGGCCGCCTCGCCCTCGACGCCGCGGTAGACCTGGGAGCGGGTGTCGTCGTAGAGGTCGAACGTGCCGCTGCCCGGGTGGAGTCGGGACGCGGCGTACGAGCGGGCGGCGATCGCCTGCGCCCGGAGCGCCTCGGTCGGCCAGCTCGCCGGCATCTCGACCGGGACGACGCCGCGCAGGTAGGCGTCGAGCCCGACCTCGTTCACGACGACGGCCTTCGTCGAGAGGCGGACCCGGAGCGCGCCGCGGTACGTGTCGTAGGCCGAGGGCTTCGAGTCGAGCTGGAGCAGCGCGGCGGCGTCCGCCGGCCGGATGACGAAGCCGCCGCTCACGGCCTGGGCATGGAGCTGCGAGCCGCCGCTGGAAACGACGCGCAGGGTCCACGTCGTCGAGCCGGCGACCGCGGGCCAGGCCGTCAGCCGGGCGTTCGCCGGGAACGTTCGTCCGGTGCCCTCGATCGTCCAGTCGCCGCCGCGCCCCACGATCGCGAGGGGCGACCCGCCGCTCGCCGGGTAGCCGTTGAGGAGCAGGACTCGGACGATGCTGGCGGGATCCTTCGTGCCGAGCGTCGTGCCCGCGTAGTAGTGGGCGAGGATCGTCGCGGCATCCTGGCCGCCGATTGCCCGGCCGCGCGCGCCGTGCTGCGACATCCCGACGCCGTGACCCCACCCGCGACCGTGGAACGTGACGGCCGGGAAGCGACCGACCACGATCGGGGTGCTCCGCTCGGCGGCGCGGGCGGCAGCCCGGTCGCCCATCGGGCCGGCCGGGGCGGTCCACGGCATGAGCCAAGCCGCGAGCATCGCGAGGGCGGAGGCGGTCGCGACGAGGTGGTGGCGGGGGCGGCGAGCGGGCACGTCGGCTCCTGGTACGGGCTCGCCGAACGATGACGGTGCGGCGGCGCACCGGCCATGGCTCGACCGGACCAGCCGCCCGTGACGTTCGGGCCACGTGGCGCCACCGCGGATGCCACCGGATTACCCTGTGCCCGATGGGAATCCGGTTCTTCGTCGGCCACGGCGCGAGTGGCTCCGCCGCCAGTATGCAGACGCATGTCGAGGGCCTGCGCCGGCGGGGAATCGACGCCACGGCCATCGACCTGCCCGTGCGCAAGGCGGAAGCGGCCGTCCCGGTCCTCCGCTCGACGGTCGGGCACGGTCCGGGCCCTGACGGCGAGCCCGTGGCAGTCGGCGGTCAGTCGTACGGCGGCCGGGTGGCGAGCCTCGCTGCCGCGGAGCCCGACACCGACTACGCGGCCCTCGTCGTCTTCAGCTACCCACTGCACCTGCCGGGAAAGCCGGCCATGGCCGAGGCGCGGACGAGCCACTGGCCGGCGATCCGCTGCCCGGTCCTGCTGCTCTCCGGGGAGGCCGACCCGATGGCCCGCCTCGACCTCCTGCGGGCCCGCGTCCCGCTCCTGCGACGAGGGGAGCTCGTGACGTACCCGCGCCTCGGCCACACCCTCAAGCCCGTGCTCGAGGACGCGCTGGATCGAACCGCCCGGTTCCTGCTCGAGTTGGCCGGTCCCGAACGGTGAGGAGCGGTCCGGCCATCTGGACAGGGCGGCTATCGTAGGGGCACCCTCAGGCGCCGCCGCGGACGGGGGTCGCGCGGCCGGAACCGAACATCGTGCGCCGGAGAGCCCCAGGCCGGCGACTGCGCTCACCACTTCGGTGCCGCCTGGACTGCTCTCCCATCGCAACCCATCGTCGGCGCGCTCACCGCGCCGCTCCGGCAGGAAGGAGCTCGATTGCCAGAAACGCGCGGTCGCCGTCGTGCGGCCTCTCTCGCCCTCGTCGTCGCGGCCGTCGTCGTCTCGATCCTGCCGAGCGGCGCATCGTCCGCGTCGGCGCCACCGGGCATCGACCGCTTCCTGTACGCGCTCGGCCAGGTCGAGTCAGGCGGCAACTACTCCGCGCTCAACCCCGTCAGCGGCGCGTACGGCAAGTACCAGATCATGCCCGCGAACTGGCCCGGCTGGGCGTTGCGGTACATCGGCTCGTCGACGGCGCCCCAGACGCCCGCGAACCAGGAGACGGTCGCCCGGGGCAAGGTCACCGACCTCTACAACTGGCTCGACACGTGGCCGAACGTCGCCCACTGGTGGCTCACCGGATCGGGCGAGACGAACCAGGCGCTCTGGTCGACGTACTCCAAGTCGTACGTGGCGAAGATCATGAAGATCTACGAAGCGACGACCGACGCCCAGCTCGGGATCGCCCCGGCGCCGCCGCCCGTCGGGGTGGTCGTCGTCGGCACGCGGCGAATTCCCGAAACGAACTCGGCCATCGGCTACAGCCGGGCCTGGGGCCCAGCCTCGCACGACGGCTACGCCGGCGGCCAGGTCCGGTACTCCGAGCGCGACGGCGCGATCGCGACGTACACGTTCTACGCCCGCAGCGTGACCTGGATCGGGCCGGTCGGGTCCACGCGGGGCAAGGCCCGCGTCTACATCGACGGGACCGCGGTCGGTATCGTCGACCTGCGGCGCTCGACGTTCAAACCGCGGGTCACGCTCTTCAGCCGGGCCTGGTCGCGGGTCGGCGTACACACGATCACCCTCGAGGTCGTCGGGGGCGGCCGGCCGGTCGCAATCGACGAGTTCGTCATCACCCGCTGACGGCCGGCGGCCTCCCTCCTCGCGCGGAGGCCGCCGACGAACCCCGGGCGATGTAGCCTTCGAGCCGACATGGATGCGATCGCGACCGCCGGCCTGACGAAGCACTACGGGCACGGCCGTCTCCTGCGGCGGCTTCGCCGCGACGGCGACGCCGGCGGGGGCGGCCCGATCCGGGCGCTCGACGACCTCTCGATCGAGGTGCGTGAGGGCGAGATCTTCGGCTTCCTCGGGCCCAACGGTGCCGGCAAGTCGACGCTGATCCGCCTCCTGCTCGGCTTCCTCCATCCGACTGCGGGCTCGGCCCAGGTGCTCGGGCTCGATTCGGTGAACGAATCGGTCGAGATCCGGCGGCGTGTCGGGTACCTGCCGGGCGGCATCGCCCTGTACGACTCGATGAACGGCGAGCGCCTCCTCGACTACCTCGTCGAGCTCACCGGCCGGCCGCCGGTCCGGCGGGACGAGCTGTGCGAGCGGCTCGAGCTGCCGCCATCCACGCTCCGTCGACTCGTGCGCGACTACTCACGCGGAATGCGCCAGAAGATCGGGATCGTCCAGGCGCTGCAGCACGACCCGCCGCTCGCGATCCTCGACGAGCCGAGCGAAGGTCTCGACCCCCTGATGCAGCGCGCGTTCTACGCGATCCTCGACGACCTGCGGGCGGCCGGCCGAACGATCTTCTTCTCGTCCCACGTCCTCTCCGAGGTCGAGCGCGTCTGCGACCGCGTCGCGATCATCCGCCACGGCGACCTCGTCGCGGTCGAGGACGTCGAGGCGCTGCTCGCCCGGCGCAAGCGGAACGTCGAGATGCGCGTGGTCGGCCCACTGCCGCGGCTCGACGGCGTCGCCGGCGTTTCGGCGGTCGCGTCGAACGGCGACGGCCGCCTGAGCTGTCAGCTCGAAGGCGACGTCCGGCCGTTTCTCGCGGCGATCCGCGGCAGCGAGATCGTCGACCTCACGATCGAGCCGGCCCACCTCGAGGAGGCGTTCCTCGAGCTCTACCACGACGTGCCGACAGACGAGGGACCGGGCGCGGACCGGCCGGACGAGGGACCGCGAACGGACCCGCCGGGGGCAGCCCTCGGGGCCGGCCGGACCGGGGATCCGCGATGAACTTCGCCCTGCTCCGCCAGACCTGGCGTGCCCAGCGCCTCAAGGTCGCGATCGTCGGCGTCGCGATCGTGATCTGGAGCTCGCTGATGCCGATCGTCTACGGCACGTTCGGCCAGACCTTCCGCTCGATCATCGACTCGGGCCTGATCCCGGTTGAGTTCACCCAGTTCGGCGGCGGCGACATCTTCTCGCTGTCGGGTTCGATCGCCCTCGGGGCCGTCCACCCGATCTCGCTGGTCCTCAACGCGGTCTTCGCCGTCGGCTTCGCCGCTGCAGCGGTCGCCGGCGAGCGCCAGCGGGGCACGCTCGAGGTCGTCCTCGCCCGTCCCCTGTCGCGCCGGACGCTCTACGTCACGCTGCTGATCGCGACGCTTGGCTTCGTCGGCCTGACGATCGCCGCGACGATCGTCGGGGCGGTCGCCGGTTCGGTCCTGGCCGGCGTGGCCGACGAGCTCGATGCCGCGCGGCTCCCCCTGCTCTGGCTGAACGGTTTCCTGCTCTTCGGGGCGATCGGCGCGATCGCCCTGGCTGCGTCGGTCTCGTTCGACCGGCTGACGCCCGCGCTCGGGATCGTCATCGGGCTCGTCGTCGTCATGTACTTCCTCGACGTCCTCGGCACGTTCTGGCCGGACGCGAAGGGCCTCCAGCCCTACTCGCTGTTCAACTACTACGACGCGAAAGGCGTGCTCGAGGGCGCCGACAGTTCGCGTGACTTCGCCCTGCTTTCGGTCGTCGGCGCCGCGGCCGTCGCGTGGGCGCTCGTGGTCTTCCCGCGGCGCGACCTGGCAGCGCCCGCCTGACGCGCCGGATGTTGCGCAGGACCGGCCCCGCGTCTAGAGGATCCGGTCGGCCGCCGCGAGCGCCCGGTCGCACCACCAGGCGAGGTCGTCGACCGCCGTGACGCCCGACGGGAACCGCACGCCGGCCGCGGCGTCGTAGCCCTTCCGCCAGCCCCGCAGGAGCAGCCCGACGAGGGTCGTCGCGTCCGCGCCGTCGCGGCCGATCGGTCCGGCGAGCGACTCGTAGCGGGCGAGCACCGCGTCCGGCGGCACGGGCAGCGACGCGACGTTGGCGACGAGGAACCAGCCGAGCTCGACGGCCACGGGCGCGACCGAGACCATCTGCCAGTCGACGAGGTCGACCGAACCGTCGTCGGCCAGGCCGACGTTCGCGAGTTTCAGGTCGCCGTGGATCAGCGTCGACGGCTGGCGGCGCAGGGCCTCGACCAGCGGCGTCGGGTCGTTGCCGAGGTCCGTGACGAGCCGCCGCACCGAGGGCGGCGCGAGCCGGTCGAAGGCGTCCCAGCCGGGCAGGATCCGCTCGCCGACGGCGTCCCGGGCGGGGCCCGGCCGCTCGAGGGACGCCCGGCAGATGAGCGTGAGGCGTTCGGGCAGCGGGCACCGGGGGCCCTCCGGCAGGCGGTCGTCCCCGTTCGTGCGGTGGAGCGCGGCGAGCGCCGCGAGTACGCGATCGAGCGCCTCGGTGGCGATCGGTTCGTCCCAGGCGAGGAGGGTCGAGCTGAGGTCCGGCATGAGGATGCCGACGTCGTCGCCGTCGATGCCCGCGCCGAGATACGGCGCCCGTAGCGGCGCCGGCAGCGGCGGCCCGTGGACGGCGAACCAGGCCTCGCGAAGGATCGGCCCGTCGCGGGTCGATCGGGCGATCCAGTCGCGGGCCGGCGAGTCGCGCTTCAGGACGTACCGCTTGGCACCCCGCCGGAGCAGCGTCATCGACGCCCCCGACCAGCCGTCGTTCGGGAAGGGCTCCTCGGGCACGCCGGCCAGCCCGTGACGTGCAAGCAGGTCCGCCAGGGACCCGAACGCGGTGCCGTCCCCGGTCACGCCTCGTCGACGTAGTGGACGACCGAGCCCGGGCAGTTCCGGGAGAGGACGACGACGAGCGGCTCCGAGGTCGAGGCGTTCTCCTCGACGTGGATCTCGCCGGCCGGAATGTAGACGAAGTCGCCGGCGTCGGCGTGCATCTCGTGTTCGAGGCCGGTCGGCCCCCAGGTGTAGCGGGCCCGACCCGCGAGCACGAAGATGCTCGTCTCGCACTCGCCGTGATGATGGATCCGGGTCCGTCCGCCGGGCGCCGTCGTGACGACCGACGAGTACAGCCCGACCGACCCCACGGTGTCGCCCGACACGGCGATCGAGCGCTCCATGTCGTCGTTCTGGCCGACCGAGGTCGAGCGATCCTCGGGGCGGACGCGGCGGGCCATCGCTCGGATGGTACGAGGTCGGCCGTCAGTCCGACCAGACGACGCGCCAGACGCGCCACAGCGCGGTCGGGTCGGTCGTCGGGTCGCCGTGGACGAGAACGAGATCGGCCGGGCCGCCCTCCCGGATCCGGCCGGCATCCGCCTCGCCGAGCAGATCGCCGCCCCGCCACGTCGCCGCTCCGAGCGCCTCCCACGGCTCCATGCCGGCGGCGACGAGCGCCTCGACCTCCCAGGCGAGATGGTTCGCCCGGCCCGAGCCGCCGCCGAAGTCGGTGCCGGCGGCGATCGCGACGCCGGCCGCCCGCGCCACCCGGATCGAGGCCTCGGCCCGCTCGAGCCGGTCGGCGATCGCCCGCCGCCCGTCCGCCCCGGCGAAGCGCGGCATCGTCGTCGTCCGGGCGAACGTCTGCCACGAGCGCATGACCGCGAGCGTCGAGACGAGCATCGTCCCGCGCCTCGCCATGTCGCGGGCGACCGCGGCGTCGAGCTCGAAGCCGTGCTCGAGCGAGTCGACGCCGGCGGCGACCCCGGCCCGGGCGCCGGCGAGCCGGCCTGAGTGGGCCGTGACCCGGGCGCCGCGGGCGTGGACCGCCTCGACGACCCGCCGGATCTCGGCGACCGACCACGGCGACGTGCCGGCGTCCGGGCCGTCCAGATAGAGCTTGACGAGATCCGCCCCGTCGTCGAGCTGGCGGTTCGCCGCCGCGAGCAGCTCGTCGGCGTCGCGGGCCTCGACGCCGAGGCCCGCCGGCAGCGTCCCGCGCCGCGTGAGCCAGGTCCCAGCCGCGCGGATGTACGGCAGGTCGCCGCCGGCTGCCGCCCAGCGGTCGCGGACGCCGAGGCTCAGGGCTCGCTCGCGGCCGTCACTCGGATCGGTCCCGACCGGCGCACCGACGTCGCGGGCCCAGCGGACGCCGGCCCTCGTGAGGAGCCGGCCGTTGCGCTCCGCGGCGCGGAGCAGGTCGACCGGGTCGTCGAAGGTTCGATCGATCCAGCGCGCGCCGCCCGGCAGCGTCACGTGGCTGTGGCCGTCGACCAGGCCCGGGACGATCGTCGCTCCGCTCGCGTCGACGACTTCGAGCCCCTCGGTCGGCCCCGGGTCCTCCTCGCCGTCGACCGGGCGGATCCAGGCGATGCGGCCGTCCTCGACGAGCACGCTGAGCCCGACCTGGAGACGGTCGTCCTTGCCTTCGGCCATGGCCGCGTCGCGGAAGAGGATGCGGCGCCCGGGCGGGCCGGCGGAGGGCGCGGGCGAGGCGGACGGCTGCGGCGACGGCGACGGAACGGCCGACGAAGCGGCGGTCGGACCGGCCGTCGGCGGCCGGGGCGGACGTGCGCTCGCGGCAACGGAACCCGTCGGGCGCGGCGACGGCGACGGGTCGGCGCAGGCGGCGAGGGTCATCGCCGCCGACCAGGCGAGGAAGCCTCGCCGCGAGAGCGGCTTCGTCTGCGACGGCGGGATCGATCCGGGTCGTTCGGCGTCCATGGCTCCCCGGGCAGCGTAGCACCGGGCTACGATCGGCCCATGAGCCCCCGGTCCCCCGAGCCACCGCCGGCGGTCGCCGCCCTGCCGCGTTTCGAGCTGGTCGGCGGCCCGTCGCCGCTCGCCCGGCTCGAGCGATTCTCGGCGGCCCTCGGCGGGGGCGCCGAGATCTGGGTCAAGCGGGAGGACCTCCTGCCGCTCGCCTTCGGCGGCAACAAGCTGCGAAACCTCGAGTTCCTCGTCGGCGACGCGCTCGCCCGCGGCTGCGACGTCCTCGTCACCTCCGGCCGGCGCTGGTCGAACCACTGCCGCCTGACCGCAGCGGCGGGCGCCCGGGCCGGCCTCGAGGTCCACCTCGCGCTGACCGGCCCGCCCTCGCCGACCCCCGGCCCGAACGAGCGCCTCGACGCGCTCCTCGGCGCCCGCGTCCATGTCGCGGCGACGGGAGCCCGCGAGGACCGCGAGGCGCTCCTCGCGACGATCGTCGGGGACCTCGTCGTGGCGGGCCGGCGGCCGTA